>CAZXBZ010000192.1:0-6993 GCA_964639135.1 uncultured Solibacteraceae bacterium
GTCGCCGTATCGGTACCGCTCGCGATCGTCTACCCCATTCTCTCGATTCCGCTCATTTTTGCGGCGCTCAGTGTTGCGATCTCTCGCGTGGTTTTGGGGATGCACTTCCTGAGCGACGTGCTTGCGGGGGTTGTGGTTGGGGCGCTGCTGGGCTATTTTTCCTATGCGCTTCTCGTCTGAGCGGAGATCCGCGCCGGGCCCGCGGTCGGTTTGAGGCGCCTTCCCGTGCTCTGCCCCCCCTGGCCGGCCGCTTCTCGGCGCCGAGGACGGCCAGTCGGCGGCGTCACGGCTTTTCAGGAACTCAGCCGCGCCATCTAGGATGGATTGCTACTCTTGGCGTGCTCGCTTTTCTTGCGGATCTCGATATTCAGCCTCTTGATCTTCTGGTTGAGGGTGGAGAGTGGAATCCGTAGTTTTTCCGCCGTCTCGGTCTGGCTCCAGGCATGGCGCTCCAGGTTATCGAGAATCACGCGGCGTTCGTAATCGGCGACGACCTCGAAGAGGGAAGCATCCGCCGCCAGATTGCCGGTGGCGTCGCGTCGAATGGCCATGCCGCTCGAATGGAGCACCGGCTCCGGCAGCACACTGGCGGGAACAACCTCCGTGGTTGCCAGCACCGCCGCGCGCTCCACCGCGTTTTCGAGTTCGCGGACGTTGCCGGGCCAATTGTGTTCCATCAGGATGCCCATCGCTTCTTCGTCGAAGCGCAGCCGGCATTTTCCGGTGCTATCCAGGTACTTGCCGTTCTCCGCTCCGAATTTCTGGAAGAAGTGCTGTACGAGCGCCGGAATATCGTCGCGTCTTTCCCGGAGTGGCGGGATCTGAATATTGATGACGTTCAAGCGGTAGTAGAGATCTTCGCGGAATTTTCCTTCCGCCACCATGCGTTTGAGATCCGCGTTGGTGGCCGCCATGATACGGACGTCCACCTTCATCGGCTCCGCGGTCCCCAGCGGAATAAACTCCTTTTCCTGCATGACGCGGAGGAGCTTCGACTGAATTTCCGGACCAATGGTTCCGATCTCGTCGAAGAAGATGGACCCGAGGTTGGCCATCTCAAAATAGCCTTTATGCGAGGCGACCGCGCCGGTGAATGCCCCGCGCGTGTGGCCGAAAAGTGTGCTTTCAAGCAGATCCGGGGGAAGAGAGCCGCTATTTACCGGGATGAACATGTGCTCGCTTCGCGGAGAGTTCATGTGGATCGCTTTCGCGATCAATTCCTTCCCGGTCCCGGTTTCGCCAGTAATCAGGATTGTGGAGCGGCTGCTCGATACCTGTTTCACAAGATCGAGCACTTGCATCATGCCTTCGTTCTTGCCAATAATTTCCGGGAAGGCGTAGCGCTGCTTGAGCGCCCGTCGCAGTTGCGTATTTTCTTTTTCGAGGCGGCGCGCGTCGATCAGCCGCCGGATCTCCAGGATGAGCTTTTCGTTATCGAAAGGCTTTGAGAAGTAGTCGTTCGCGCCGCTCTTCAGAGCGTTCACGGCGACACTGGTGGAGCCGTAAGCCGTCACCATGCAGACCGGGACGTCCAGGTCCTGATGCCGGATTCGCCGCAGCACGTCCATGCCGGAGATGTCCGGAAGCATGAGGTCGAGCAGTACGAGGTCATAATCCCGGCCGGAAAGCTTCGCCAGGCCGCTCGCGCCATCGGCGGCCGTCTCCACGTGAAATCCCTCTTCTTCAAGAAGGAACTGGAGCATTTCCCTCACATCGGGTTCATCGTCGATCACGAGGATGCGTGAATTCCGCGCAGTGTGTGCCATGAGCCTCTCTGGATTGGGATTTGAACGCCGGATACCGGCGGTAGCGCGCGGTCAGACACCTGGACCGCGCTGTTCGCGAGGGAACTCCATCACAAAGGTGGCGCCTTCACCGATCCGGCTGGATACCTCGATAATACCGCCGTGCTCTCTCACGATACCGTATGAGATACTCAGCCCCAACCCGGTTCCTTTGCCCGCCATCTTCGTGGTGTAAAAGGGATCGAAGATTCGGGCAAGCTTATCCGCGGGGATGCCATGGCCGGTATCGGCTACCCGCGCGCGCACCGAATTCTCGTTCGCCGACGTGGCGATCCGCAGTTTGCCTCCATCCGGCATTGAATCCCGCGCGTTCAGCATCACGTTCAGGAATACCTGCTGAAGCTTGCTTCCGTTCCCTCGAATGGCGGGCAGCGGCGTCTCGAGCTCGCACTCCACGAGGATGTTTGCTTTTTCCAGTTGGGGGCCAATGAGCACCAGGGTCTCTTCGATCACGCGGTTCAGGTCCGTGGCGCTGTATGTAGTGCTCGCTGTCCGGGAGAAGTTCAACAGCGAGTTCACGATTTCGCTTGCGCGGAATGTCTGCTTGGCGATCTTATCGAGCAGACCCGACTTGCGTTCGTCCCCGGCAAGCTGTTTGGCCAGCATCTGAGAGTACGAGGAGATCACCGCGAGCGGAGTGTTCACTTCATGGGCAACGCCGGCCGCCAGCACTCCGATGGAGGTGAGCTTGTCGGTTTGCACCAGGCGGCGCTCGAGTTCGGTGCGCTCGGTAACGTCCTGGAAGAGAACCAGTCTGCCGATATGTTCGAATTCCCGCGAGATCAGCGGCGTCACCGCGATGTTCAATGTAAGCTCTTCCGGCCGTTGCCCGGCCGCGAACTCGTGACGCGGATACGTATTGTCCCCGTTGCCTCGATCCGAATTGTCTCGATCCGAGCCGCTACCGGTTCCCCCGTCCAATCCGGGTTGTTCGCGCATTTCGGTGGTCTGCGCGAAATGGGGAGGACTCGTGTAGCCCGAACCCATACCCGCGTGCAGCGCGCCGCTGCCGCCACCCGCGAGCGCGACAGCCGGCTGCGGAGCCGATACATGAACTCCGGCATTATCCCCGGCAAAGCCCCCGTCCGCGGGGAATCCGTCCGCTTGTTCCCTCGGCATGCCCGTGGCAAGTGTTCCGATGGCCGCTTGCCGCACTACATGCGGCAGCATGGACGACTTGAACTCGTATTCGTAAATGTTGTGTACGCTTTCGGCGGCGCTTACCGAAGCGATCTCGCGGCACAAATCCGCGGGGAGCAGTTCTTCCACGCGGCGGCCCAGCGCCAGATACCTCGGCACCCCGGTAAGCGTCTCCATCGTGGAATTCCAGCTCTCCACCCGGCCGGCGAGATCCGCCGCCAGGATGCCCACATTGATCGATTCGACGATGTTTTCGTTGTATTCCTTCAGCCGTTCGTACTCGGCCGCCTTGTGGCGCAGCGATTGGTAAAGCAGCGCGTTCTCGATGGCGATGCCCACATAGCCCGAGAGGGTGACGAGAAGCTCCAGATCGTCCGAGGTCAGAAAGTCGCCGCGATCGAGGCGGCTAACGCCAAACCAGGCGATGGTGCGGCCGCGGGCGTCGCAGGGGAAGTAGTAGGTGAGATCGAGGTCGGAGATCGATTCGCGCGCCGCAGGCGGAAATTCCAGCGCCCGCGGGTCAAGCAGATGCCGCGTGCGTTCAAAGAACAGATACCCTTTTTCCGGACGGCTGTCCAGGAATGAAAGGTCGAGGGCGTAGCCGGGCTCAATGGCGCGGCCCTTGCGGTCTCGCACGTTCTCGGCCTGCCGTAGCAGCATTCCGCCGCTGCCCTCCTCCGCCAGGAAAAACGCGATGTGCGAAATACCCACCGTGCGGATCAGGCGATCCGCGACGGAGGAGAGCATCTTGTCGAGATCGGTCTCCGCGCCCAGTTCCCGCGCGAACTCGATGAGGGTTCGCCGGTAGTTGTACTGGTCCTTGTAAAAAACGTGCTTGTCGAGTTGTTCCTGCAGCCAGTTTCGAATTGGCTGGAACGCGAACGCCGCGATCAGAATCAGAATGGCCACCGCCGTCGGGCTGAGGCTGTTGAAGCTTCCGATCGAGAAGATGAAGATGTAGAAAACGCCGAGTACGGCGATCGTCGCAAGCGTGTAAACGTAGCCCTGCTGGAAGATCACGTCCACGTCCATCAGCCGGTAGCGGACGATGGCGTAGGCCCAGGTCAGCGGCATCAGGAGCAGTGCCAGCACCGCGAGCTTGGCGGATTCCCCAGGGAAACCGCCCATGACGTACGGGATCGCGTAAAAAATCGCGAAGGGCAGGATGGCGAAAATAGCTCCGTTACGCAGCCACTTGAGTTGCATGCGCACAACCGGATCCCGCGCCGTGCGGGATTTGGCCGCCAGCACCAAACCGCACAGCAGATATACTCCGGTGAGGAAGGCGAGCCAGAACCGGTCGAGCATCCAGTTCACTTCCACTTCCGGTGCCGCCGTGCGGACGATGCCGGAGGCGAAGCCCATGTAAACCAGCGCCCCGGCGGCAGCCGGAACGTAGAGCATCGCGGAGCGCCAGAACCCGCGGGTCCAGCGCCCGCTTTCGGGGAAGCTCAGGCAAAAGTGCAGAAAGATGGTGGGGGCGATCAGGCCGGCAAGCACGTTGCCCCAATACATCACCTTGTCGAAATCGTCGAGTCGGCCGGTGAAATGGAAGGTGCTTAGCACGAACGACGCCAGGCAGAGAATATAGACGTGCAGCGCCTGCGCGGCCACGCCCCGGCGGAAGAAGATAAAGAGGCCGATCAGCAGGTAGACGCCGCCCACGAAATACTGGTAGTAGACCAGTGTGCCGAGCGCGCGCTCGCCCAGAATCACGTGTGCTTCAAATTCCACGCCATTCTGAAGCAGGGAATAATCCACCCGCTCCCAGCTCGGCAAGCCCACAAAGATCCGGGCTACATCCTGGGCGCGGCTGACGGGCTGCCGGTTGATCCGCAGCAGAAAGTCGCCTTCATGCACGCCGGCCCGGGCGGCCGGACTTTCGGGCTGCACCATCAGCGCGACGACCTTGCCGTCACGCTCGGACCAGAAGACGCCATCGTCCGGCATCCGCACCTGCGCCTGCTGCCGGAAGTTGATGACGGCGGCCACGACGACCGCGACGGTCAGCACCAGCAGAAACGCGCGGGTGAGTTGATGCCTGCCCTCACTCATAACGTCTCAATCTCGAATGGCGCCCGCCCGAAGAACACCGGTCCGGAGAGTTCCGGGCTCCTTTGAGCAGCGACCTTCCGTGAATCCCCTGAGAAGCCAATTTCAATAAGCATTTGGCATGGAGAGCGTCGTCCGCGGATTTGCGGACTTCCCGATCCGCCAAACACTTCCATCGGAATCCGAAGCCCGCAAGATTAGACCGGCGGGTCACATTCCTGAACCGAACAAGATTCTTGAGCAGTTCTAATGCCATTCTGCCAGAGCGGGCGGCCTCCCGCACTATCAATCAGTTAAGAAGCAATAAGTTAAATGGAAAATCAGGCTTCTTCCGGGATCTGTATCGATGTCCTACGCTTTTGTGGAGAATCAGACACAGTACTCAGCCTCACTTCTAGATCCGGGCTTGCTCCTCTTCCTGTGGACTCTCGACGTCTGTCGCCGTCGTGAAGAGGATGTCGATGATCTTGCCGGCCTTGGTGTACTCGACGGGCCGTGGTAACTGATGGATCTGGCGCGCCAGCGCTGGATCACGACCTGCTGGATTATCTGTCCGAGGACAATCTCCCGGTTGCTTCGTCAGTCCTGAAGTATCGCCATGAAAATGAGTCAGAGGAGACCGTGGCGGTGCTAGTGCGGGCGGTGCTTCCGAATGGATTCGAGGATCTGATCGAGCGTCAAATCCTTCTGCCACTCTTCGCGGTCGCGAGTGTAGTCACCCGTCCCGGACCTATTCAGACGCAAGAACCGGGCTAGACCATCGGGGCCCAGCTCGCGTTGAAGGAGTCCAAGGGCGTGCCGTTCAAACTGTTCGTCCGTCAATCGGTTGAGGGTAATCATAGTCCTTGCTCCTTGATCCAAGATAGCGGATTTTGCACGGGAATTCGAGGATTGCCCAGCTTCCGAGCGGTCCGTTTTAACAGGCGGTCATCGGTAGTCAGCAGAACGTCCGCGCCGGCCGATTCGGCGGCCGCGAGGTGGAGTGCATCGAAGGGGCCATATCCCAATCCGGCCAGACTCCGCGCGCGAAGGGCGATAACCTCGTCGATCTCGATGTTCGTTGTGGCTAGAGTGAGGATCGTTTGTGCTTCCATTCGCCTTTCGAGGCAGGGGTTTCGCCGAACTTCATCCTCGAGCGCCTCACTGGAGAGCAGATCTACCACTCCGCGACGGACACCGGTCAAAACCTGCTCGACCGCCTCGGCTTCCTCCCGGATTCTGGCTTGCGATTGATCATCCGTCAGGCGGCTGAGGCAGCATGCGTCCAAGTAGGCTTTCATGTCTGTGTCCGCGAAGCGCGTTTTTTGCGGCGGGCCTTTTCAAAGTTGGCGATGAGTTCTTCCGCGGTGCTCCGCCTCGCCTCCATCTGATTTGCCGCCCAAGTATACTTGCTCTTCACTGAACCGGCTCTTCTTCATTGCCTTCCCGTCTTTTCTTAATTTTTTAAGTCTGGGCTGGTTTAACCTTTTGGGAGCACGTCATTGACTCGGCGATAACGCAATCGACTTGTACGGCCGCCTTGGCCGCCGGACGTAACTCCAATATTAGTCGAAAATCGGCGTCGGCGGGTAATAGCATCACAAAGGGCTCCGCCGGCGAGTCCTTTCATTTCCAATCGAGGGACCGGGGGCGGGCAACGCCACCGTTGAGTGGGCTTTGGTTTAGGGGGGGAGGCAAGGCTATGCCAAATAGTTTTCCGGTGACCGCATGCTCGGCAACCATGCGTGAGTGAAACGAAGTTTACTGATAAAAGTGCCGATAAAAACACCAAAGCCCGCCAGCGGCGGGCCTCTAAACCATTGAATTGAAACTGGAGCCACCCGCCGGGCTTGAACCGGCGACCTGCTGATTACGAATCAGCCGCTCTACCAACTGAGCTAGGGTGGCGTAACCTTCATTCTACACGAAAGCCGTTCCCGCTCCAGGGCATTTACGCGGGCTGGCAGCAATTCCGCAAACCGTGATCGGGAAGCTGGCATGGGGTTGATTCGTGGCG
>CAZXBZ010000193.1:0-6964 GCA_964639135.1 uncultured Solibacteraceae bacterium
GAGAAGATATTCCCGGTCAATGCGGATCCTCAGAGCTTCCGCCCGCAGCCGGTCGTCGAGCGCCTCCGATGCGCGCAGCATCTCCAGTTGTCCGGCCGCCTCGCCAAGCCGCGCCAGCAATTCCAGCCGCCGGGCCGCGGACATCCTGTGCAGCACGAACTTCACCGCCGGGAAGGCAGCGCTGTCGAAAGTTTCTTCGGAAGCGTAAAGGACGGGCGATGGAGCCCTATGCAAAAGCGATGGACATTTCATCGTTTACCACTCCGTGAGCAAAACTGCTGGGATACGTCATCAACACGCGCGAATCGGCGTCCGTAATCTCCGGAAACTCCGGGATGAATCCCGGCACGTGAATGCCGATCAGTTGTCCCGCTTTATTGCCGAGCTGGATCGTAAGGTCTGTCTGTTGCCGCTGTCTGGCGGCCGCGTGCAAACTCGTGACCGCGGCCTGCGTGCTGGCGTATAGGCTGAACTGCACACTCACGTCACGCACATCCGCGCTGTAGCATGGGGCGACGGCAAGGCCGAACTCCCTCGCCCGCGCGTCCACGTGGTTCTTCAAGCGGAATGACAGAGAGAGAAGATGGAACTCCGTGCCCCCCAGAAACAAACGGCCAATATGGCCGGGAATGAGCTGGAAATGCTGATAGCCGCCTGGGGGTTCCGCGGGAAACTGCCCCAGACCGCTCTCACCCGGCGCAAACGCGGCGGCCGAAATCACTTCCCGCGCGATGCCGCGGAATCGCACTCCATGGAAATCGCTGTTGAGGGCGATCTCCATGTCGTCGATCACGCCGCCGGCGAGAATCCGGTCGAGGCTTCCCGCCGGATCCCGGTAGTCTCCCAGAGTGATGGAGCGCGGCTTGTCTCCCGGATAGAACGTCGCGGAATCGCCGAGAGGCGAGCCCGCGCCGATGGCATTGTCAAACGGCGTCGAGAGAATGACGCTGAGCGCATCCGGAACCGCCTTTACGAATCGTAGCTGCCCGCCATGGCGCAGCCCCTGTCCGCTCGCCAGCCCATGAGGTGCGGTGAAACTCAGCATGGCTGGGCTCGCGCCGGTAGCGCTCACCGTCAATCCGGATGCGGTTCTGTTTTCCCCTCCCAGCGCGCTTTCCACCAGTCTCGCCGTGGCATCGAGGGGGCCGGCCGGGTCTCGGACCGGAAAATAGCATTGCAGATCGAACGCGTTCTCCACCCGCGCTTCCGGATATGGCGCGAACCGCGTGCGGCTGCCGGTCTTGTCTCTGCGCGGAGTACGAACGGAATCCTCCTTCACCTTCAGGGACCGGAAGCTGATCCGGTCTTGCGGCGCGAGGCTGGCCGCCTTGCCGAACTCCGCCTCGAGCGTTCCATACAGCCGTTCGTTCGTTGAATTGATATAGCAGCTCATCGTCGCTTAGCCCTCACCTTCGTTGTCGATCGCAAGCTCAAACCGGATTTGCGCGGTCTGCTGAAAGCCGCGCCCCCCGCGGTCTATTGGAGCTACTTGCAGTTCGTAACCGCCGCCGTAGTAGATCCCGCGGCGCAGCTCCCCCGCGTGGTTATCGAGAACCAGCAGAATCGCATCCACGGTCGCGTTGAGTTGCATGGCCACCTGCTCCTGCCGGTCGCCATTCGCTTCGACGGCGAGCAGCATTACCGCGGGGCCGGAAAACGGAACGTATTTCACGGTTCGCTTGTTTGCCAGCTTCTCCACCTGGATGCGAATGCGTGGTTCGGCGGAAAACTCCTCGTCGGGGACAACGCCGCGCTTCAACCCAAAGGGGCGCACCGCGAACCCGCTCGCCGAAAGTGCGCGCTCCGGCTCCCCGGCGGCGGATTGTTCGAGTTGCGTGCGGATTCCCGAAGGCCCCTCCAGCATTTGCCGCACCGTTTCAATCGCTGCTTGCACTACGTAACCCATCCTTACCCCCGCTGGAAAATCCGTTCCGGCCTGAGATAGCGATCCGGCGTCTGGCCGGCGCCGGACGGCCATTCCATGCCGAGCGGACCGTTTTGCGGCCATGAAGCGCCCAAGGCAAGCGGAACCGGATTTTGCCGGTAAAGCTGATCGGGCGAATTGCCGAGATACGCATTCCATCCGGTTGCCGCGCCAGGCGCCTCTGGCGCCTCCAATGTGAGTAGCGAAGCGGTTTCGATCACCCTGGCGCCAACCGTGCCGAGAGCGCTCTGCTCTCCCCTGGCATTGACCCACGTCACGGCGAAGTAGCAACCGCCAGGCGGGAAAGCGCCGGGCGTCAGGGAAAGGGACGCGGCCCGTGGCCTCGGCAGCGGCGCGCTCACCACTCCGATGCCTCGTTCGAGATAGCCTCTCTTCGCCGCCTCCTCCTGCTTCTGGTAATGTTCGAACTTGACCCGGAAGCGTTCATTCAACTGCCGGCCGAAGCACTCAAAATAGAAGAGCGCCAGAATCCGCGCACGCGCCCAGCGAAGCAGCCCGGGTATCGCCACAACATTACCGGCCGATGCAAGGGCCGAACCGCCCGCGCCGCTTTGCGAAATCTTGCCGAGTTCGGTCTCCATCTCGGTGCGAACGTCCGCGATACCGAGTTCGATCTTTGTTTCGATCTCCACGCGCTCACGATCCGCGGTTTCAAGCAGATCGTTCTCCGCGGCGGCCAGGTCTCGCACGGTGATAAGGTCTGTGTCTGTCAGCAACGCCATCGTTCGTGCTCCTCGCCTAGGGCTTTCTCGTCACGCGTTCCGGCCGCGCCGTTTCCAGTTGGATATCCGGTTCGCTCACCAGCGTCACCCGCAGCCGGTTCCGAAGTTCTTCCTCCTTGGCGCCCGCCCGGCGGCGTTCACATTCGGCCTCGTACGCGGCGATCTCTTCGCCCGTTGACAGCCTCGCGCTAAGGTCCGCGATCATGCGGGCGGCCAGGGAGGTCTCCACTTCCGTGACTACTCCCTCCTTGCCGCCGTTCGGTGTCGAAAGGCTGGTCACGAGGGTATAGGGCTCGGACAGGCCCTCTCGGATTCGTTTCACAGTCTGGTAGTAGGTTCGTAGGTTCATTTTTCGGGGAAAAGGGTCCAACACTCTGGTTGAACCCGGATAGTGGTTTCAAGGAAGCGCCGGAAGCGGCGTAAACTTAGCTGCGAACCTGGACGCCGAAGTTATTGCGCAGAACGCCCTTGCCGTAAAGCACGTCCACCGTGAACTGCTGCGCCAGCGTATCCGGCATGTAGCTCATCAGAACGCGCATGCCAAAGTTGCCGAATTCGGCGTATTCGGCGATCGCCCCCGTACCGGGCAGAGGGCGCGGCAGGCGGCGCACCACCAGGCCGATGGCGTCCCGCGTGAAGGCAAGATTGTTCGCCGTCACCGGAGCGCTGCCCGTCTTTTTCACGAACTGGCTGCGGAATACATGGAAGTCCTTGATCCGGCCGATCGTGCCCTCCACCATCGTTTTCAAACCGGCTTCCCCGGCCGTCTGGTATTCGCTGAATCGGGAAATCTGGCGAAGCGTGGAATACGTGCTCGAATCCACAACCAGATACTTCTGCGCCGTGGCCGGAACCTTCGCCTCGAACAGACGGGTCTCCGCGGTGTCGATGGCGGCTTCCGTGATCGCCGTTCCGCCGGTGCCCACAACCGGGTTGGCCGTGAACTGCGCGTAGAGGGAGAGCAGATCGCCCTCGATCTTCTCGGCGATCGCCACCAGCGCCGGCTCCATGTAGAGCGTAAGCAGGTCCGGAACCGCGAGCACCTTCGAAATGTCGGGGATCTGGAAGCTCGCCTCCACATGGGTGTCGAGCACGATTTGCGCGTTCTGCAGATTCGGGTTCTGTGTCTGGACGGAACCGCCCTCGGCGATATTGTTCGCGGTCATGACGGGCGGAATCGGCACGTTTACCGTATCCCCGGAATTCGCCAGAGTCGGCTCGAAATCCCGGTTCACAAGATTTCCCATCACCAGGTTGCCCATCAGCGCGGGCAGCGCGTCAGCCGCGACAAGCTTTACGATCGCTTGCGCGAGATTTGCCGATGTAATTGTAGGCATTGTTCTCCTTCGTCTTTCTCACTAGCTCTTCAATGTTTGGGAAACGACGCTGGCGATGGCGCGCTGAATATCGCGGCGCTCCTCCCGGCTCATTCCCGGCCGGATGGCATCGAGATCCGCGCGGAACCCGGCCGGTTCCTGGCCGCTCCCCGACGTGCCGGAGCCGCCCGCGATCCGCGGAGGCAGAAACTCCGGATTCTCATCCACAAACCTCTTCACGAAATCCGGCAGCGGGATGTCCCCCTCGCGCCCCTTGGCCACGTACTGGCCCTCCGCGCTCCGCCGGATGTCGTCCTTCATCACCCTGAAGGCCAAATCCACTTTCGTAACGCCCAGTTTCTGCAGCTCCTCCTTTACCGCGCTCGTCATGCGCGCCCGGGCCACTTCCTGCTCGCTTTCCCTGGCTTTCTGGAGAAGGTCCTTCACCTGGGCTTCAAGCTGTTCGCGCCGCCGCCTCTCTTCGAGAAGCTCGGCCTTCTGCGCGGGCTCGGTCTCTTCCCGCTTCCGGCGCGCGAACTCCTCCATCGCTTCCCGCACAATGTTCCGGACACCGTCCGGGCTGAGCCCCTCAACCGAAGTGCCTTGGTCATTGAATTCACTCATTCTCGTTCCGCCTGCTTTCTTCATCCAGCTTTTCGTTGATCTCGCTGGAGATTCGGTCCTTGATGTCCTGCCGGACGTCGCACAGATACTTGTGCGTCAGCCGCTTGTAGATCTGCCGCCGCAGCGTGTCCGATGGAATCTCGAAGGCCATCAACTTTCGCGCGTCGTCGATCTCGTTACTGAAATCTCCGATGTCGAATTCATCGAGGCCCGTCACGTTCACCACGAGTTCGTCTCTCCGCGCTTGGTTTACCGCCCGCAGGATGCGCTTCGAGAAATCCTTTACGCTGTCTCCGTAGCCGCGAAGGACCTCCTGCGTCACCGTAAAGTCGCGCTGCTTGCTCAAGCCGGATTGGCTGAAGTTCTGAGGCCCGCCAGCTTGGTTCAGCAGATAGCAGACGCGGTAGATCTCTTCCTTCAAGCGCTTCAGATTGTCCGCCGCGATCTCGTAAACGCGCCCCTCGGGCTCCGTCCATCCGAACTTGTCTCCCGCGCCGAGTTTGAGATAGTAGCTTTCGCCAACCACCTGCTGCCACTCACGGTCCGAATAGATCACCGGCATCGCGAAGAGGCCCATCGATAGAGCCCACGCTTGCGCGTTGGATTTATTGAAGTGCTCAAGCTGCAGCAGAGCGGCTTTGTTCATCAGCCACAACCCGTCCGACACCCGAAGCTCGAACAAGGGAACCTGTTCGAGCGCCGCGAACCCGTGCAATCCCTCATCGATAAGTTCCGGTTCGCCTTGGCCGGTTGCCCGGTAGATCTGGTATTTCCGCTTGTCGAAGTAATGCCAGCGCGTTTCCGTCTCCCAGCGTGGCTTGGCGTCGTGAACCACAACCATCCGCTCCCGCCGCAAAACCACCCATTCGTAGCGGCCCACATCGTCGTAGGCCCAGTTCAGTAACTGTTCGGGCGTAAAGTGCGAAAGATACGCGCGGGAAAGCCCGGAGGCGTCTTCCTCCGCGCGATTGGCCGGCTTCGAAAATGGCTTCGGGAAATCCACCAGCGTGTAACTCGTCCCGTGGATCAGGGTCGAGGTAAGCTGCTGGCGCAGGTAGTCCCCGAAAGCCGTCCCCTTGCGGTCGCAATCGTCGAGAAATTCGCTGAAGAACTTCCGGCCGCGCTCACGGCCGTTCTCGTACGTGACAATCGGCTCTCTCCGAAACAGCGTGGAGGCGTACCAATCGATGATCGACCCCATGTAGTTCTCGTAGAACACCCTGGAAAGCCGCTCCTCGTAGACGTCTCCCGGCTCGCGAAGCCGCCGGTATAAATACTCCGCGGCGTTCCGTCGCAACACGTCGCCGCCCAGGTACAGATGCTTGTACATCCGGTGGATCGGCGCCATCCGGAGGTAATCCGGATGGGGGCTCAACTTGAATTCCTTTTCCATCTCCCTGAAACCCTTTGCTTCCCTTTCTCTCCCGGTCTTTTTTACGCGGACACGCATGCCTCTTCCGTCACCGCCGTGAAGGGAGGTGTCCGGCAGCCAATGCTCAAAGGTAGAGAGGCGTGCCCCGTCCGGGCCGCTCGCCGATTGTCATCCTGGGAGAAAATTCTTCCCAGATCAGATAGCCCAGGGCGTCGGAGCTGTGGCTTCGCTTCGCGTCCGATTCCTTGTCCACCCGGACGCCGTCTTCGTGAAACCGCAATCTCTCGAAATCGAGCATCAGGGATTGGCACCTGGGGTCGACAAACAGCCTCGGGCTTCCCTGCGCGGGCTCCAGCAGGCTGTTCACAAGGTGCAGCCTTTCGAGTACCGGCGGGTTCTTCCTTGCCACACGCGTCTCAACCTGTGCCCAGCGGCCCGCATTCAGGCACGCAAGAATCTGCGCGTAATTGTCCGGACCGTTGGTCTGCATCGAACTGCCGCTCGCGTCACCGTGGATCACCATCGACAACGGTTTCCCCGTGCCCGCCCCCTGCCCATAGCGACGGTTCATCAGTTCCGCCATCTCCGTGCTTGTGCCCCGCTCCAGCACCAACTCATCCACCACGTAAAGATCGTCTCCGTAGCGCTGGCACACCACGGAACAAAACGGACTCACATTGAAGTCCAGCGCCCACAGCAGCGGCCGCTCCGGATCCAGCTCCGTCGCTTGTTCGTGAGCCGTCCGAGAGAACCCCGGATACACCCGGCGGTTATCCGTCACTAGGTATTCCCCCAGCACTTCCTGCCGGTAAAATGCATCGCTGTACGTCCGTTGGAGCCGGTCGTAAAACTCAGGGTCCGTCTCCAAAATGTGCTTATTCTCGCGCGGACGCGCGAACACCACCTCGTATTCCGGGCTGCCACCGTCAACAAATCTCCGGTAAACCCAATCCCTCCCTTTCGGCGTCCAGACCGCGAAACCGCA
>CAZXBZ010000194.1:0-6942 GCA_964639135.1 uncultured Solibacteraceae bacterium
CTCGCCGCAATTCACGCGAACCGGCAAGGCCGCGCGGGGCTATACTCAGAGGTTGGCGTCCGCCGTTGAGGAAGCGCGCCAGCAGTTTCTCACCACACGGGTAGTGTAATCTTGTACACTACAATATCCTCACAAGAATAATCCCAGGACGGCCCGCAATATGGCAGACGAAAAAGAAAAAGCCCGAGTACTCGCACTCGCTCTTGGCCAAATCGAAAAACAGTTCGGCAAAGGCTCGATTCTCCGGCTGGGCTCGCGGGAATCCATTGTGCCGATCGGCACGATTCCCTCGGGTTCGATCTCGCTCGATTGGGCGCTGGGGATCGGCGGATTCCCCAGGGGACGCATCATCGAGATCTACGGACCCGAATCGTCGGGCAAGACCACGCTCGCGCTGCATGCCATTGCCAGCGCGCAGAAGCTGGGCGGAATGGCCGCCTTCGTCGACGTGGAGCACGCGCTGGACCCCACTTACGCCCAGGCATTGGGAGTAGACGTCGACAACCTGCTGGTCTCCCAGCCGGATTATGGCGAGCAGGCCCTCGAGATCGCCAATACGCTGATCGCCTCGAATTCGATCGACGTCCTGGTGGTGGATTCGGTGGCCGCGCTGGTGCCGAAATCGGAACTCGAGGGCGACATGGGCGATTCGAGCATGGGCGTGCAGGCGCGCCTGATGTCACAGGCTTTGCGCAAGCTCACCGGCATCGTTTCGAAATCGAACTGCTGCCTGATCTTCATCAACCAGATCCGCGAGAAAATCGGCGTGATGTTCGGCAACCCGGAGACCACGACCGGCGGCCGGGCGCTGAAGTTCTACTCGAGCGTGCGCGTGGACATCCGGCGAATCGCCGCCATCAAGGACGGCGAGAGCGTGGTGGGCAACCGCACGAAAGCCAAAGTCGTGAAGAACAAGGTGGCGCCGCCGTTCCGCGAAGCCGAATTCGACATCATGTACGGCGAAGGCATCTCGCGCGAGGGCGACATCCTCGACCTGGCCGTGAAGCACGAGCTGGTCGAGAAGAGCGGCTCCTGGTACAGCTATCAGGCGGAACGCATCGGCCAGGGCCGCGAGAACGCCAAGCAGTTTCTGCGCGACCACCCGGACCTGACGCTGGCGCTCGACCGGGAACTCCGCGGCGCGCTGGGGATGACCAAATCCGCCGCCGGCAACGGCGAGCCGGAAGAGCTTGCCGCGAAAGCCCCGGCCAAGGGGAAGGGCTGATCGCCGAGCGAACCGGACGGCCGCGCCCGTTATCACCGGGGTTTCCAGGGCGTTCGAGGCGCTTCCGGAGGGGCTCGTGCCGCCGAAAGTCCTTAAAATCGAGGCTTTCTCCGGAAAAATGGGCAAAAGAGCCCTAAAAATGGGGCTTCGAGCGCATTTCTCTCTTTACAAGCCGCGAGCGGTTTCTTATTCTTGAATCGGCAGTGTCATCGAAACCATTCCGTCACGTAATTGTTTCGGAGCAAGTGCTGTGTTCGAGAAGCTGTCGTGTTCGAAATTTGGGAGTAATCGCGATTCGAAGGAGCCCATCGTCATGGCAGAAGTAAAGAAGATGACCCAGAGCGATCTGGTGAAGGAACTTGCCGCCGCGCTGGACGTAAGCAATAAACAGGCGAAAGCCTTTGTCGAGAAGTACGCGGAGATCGCCATCCGCGAAGCAAAGAAGAACGGCGTCTTCGTGGCGCCGGGCCTGGGCCGGCTGGTCAAGGTGGAGCGCAAGGCGCGCATGGGCCGCAATCCGGCCACGGGAGAATCCATCAAGATAGCGGCGAAGAAAGTGGTGAAGTTCCGGATTGCCAAGGCCGCTCAGGATGCCATCGTCCCGCCCAAGGTAAAGAAGGCGAAATAACAGTGACGGGGCGGGCCTCCGCCCGCCGCTTCCGTCCACAACTCCGGAGAAAGAAAAGCCCCGCGGTCGTTTCGCGGGGCTTTTCCATAAAATCACCGGGAAGAAAACAGGCGCCGCGTCCGCGGCCAGGCATCGCTTGCCTATTTATGTTCCTGCTCTGCTTCGTTCTTCTTGTTTTCGTCCTTTACGGCCGTTTTGAAGTTGCGAATTCCTTCGCCTAAGCCCTTGGCGATTTCCGGAATCTTCTTGCCGCCGAAGAGCAGCACGGCGATTCCGAGAATAACCATCAGTTCCCAAACGCCAATCGAACGCATTTGGCCTCCTTGCAATTCCCCTTTATTGTATGGACGGGCGAAATCGTCCGTCAACCGTTCCCGAATTCGCCGGTAAGCTCCCGGCCCCGCGCGGCTTCGCCACCAAGCACGGCGTACGTGCTGGTGGCAAAGGCCACCAATTTGGCATCGCTATCCGCGATGCGGCATTCGATCAAACCCAGCGTGCGGCCGCGCTGGAGCACTTCCGCCCTGGCGCGAACCGTCTTATGAAAGACCGGGCGCAGGAAGTTGATCTTCTGCTCGACGGTGGTGAAGCTTTGCCCAGCCTCGAGAAGCGTGCCGAAGGCAAGGCCCATCGCCGAATCCGCAATCACCGAGAGGACGCCGCCGTGCATGGTGCCCGAGAGGTTGTAGTGCACTTCACGGGGCACAAGCTCCACCACCACCATGCCGGGCGCGGCTTCGGCGATATGAAACCCCAGATGATCCGCGAGCGGCATCGGGAAGGGGCGGCCGGCGATCGCCTCCCGCAGCAGGCCGAGCATCGGGGCCACGAATTTCCCGTCCATCCTGTCTTCGCCCCTCATGGTGTTTGACGCCGCCTTGGTTTCCATCTGTTTCATTGCAAACCGATCTCTACCGGATTTCGGAAAACGGCAGGCCGGTATACGTGGCGTTCGTAATATTTGAGACCACTTCCGCGTCGCTCCAGCCGGGAGTTTGCTTCATCCTGTCCCATTCGGGGCTGGTTGCGAACTTGCGCCAGGTCTCCGGGCGGGCGGCCACGCTCTCAAAGGCCACCATATAGGTGAGATTCGGAATCCGCCGGCCCGCCAGCGCCTCGCCGAAAAAGACCGGCATCAGGCCATATTTTCGGAAGATCGCGATCTCGCCGCTTTCGAACATCTCAATTTTCTTCGCAAGGCTTACGGGATCGTCCGATTCGTAGGTCCGCAATTCAAAGTACAAGGAACCGCCGCCGCTCTTGGGAATTTCGATCCCCGGCATCGCGGCAAAAGCGCGAAAGAGCGACGACTCGATTCGCTCATAGACCGGCCCTTTGCCGTGAAGCTGCTTGAGCGCGGCCTGGAAGGGCTTATCCGCGCGCAGGGCGTCTTCAACGCGTACGAAAGCATCGCCGGAAGCATAACTGAACACACAGAGAACGTGAGGTTTATCCGGGCCGACATCGTTATTGAAAAAGCCCATGGTCTCCACGCCCGCGCGCTTGAGGGCCGGCGCGCAGGCGGTCTCGAGAAACTTTACGTATGCCGCCCGCTTGTTCTCCCGGTTGTTGCGAAACAGAATCTTGCGGATTTCAATCAACGAACGCGGCGCGCTTGTCTCGCGCGATGGAGCGGATAGGGCCATGCCTGACAGTGTAGCTCCCGCGACGCCGGCCGATTGCACGAAACTGCGACGATCCATGATGTCTTCGAATGTATCGCGGAAACGGATCGTGCCGGGCGGCCCGGCGGTGATAGAATTCCGACTGTTACCGCAATGTCCTTTCGATGCGCGCGCCGCGAGCGCGGTAACAATCGCAACCGCGCGCCCGTCGATGCTTACGTTGTCCCAAGGAAATATCGCTCTATGCTCTCCAACCGTTTCTCCGCTTCGATTTCTCACCGGCCTGGCTTCCTGCTTGCCGGACTCCTCCTTGTACTCACGATGGGCTCGTTCGCGCAGGTGAACGTGACGCAAAAGGGCGACGTGATCGCGATCACGATCGACGGCAAGCCGTATTCGGACCTTTATCTGGCTGGTCCGAAGGTTTATTTGCACCCGCTGCGCTCCGCCTCGGGCAAGATTGTCAGCCGCCTCTATCCCATGGAGAAACGCGAGGGAGAAACCGTGGATCACCCGCATCATCGGGGACTCTGGTACGGCCACGGCAACGTGAACGGGATCGACTTCTGGTCAAACGACCCGGCGTACAAAGACTTTTCCACGAAGGGCGGCATTGAGAAACTGCTCAAGGTGACCGACACGAAGAGCGGCAAGAATGCCGGTTCTCTGAAGATTCTGCTCGCATGGAACGATCCGCACGGGAAAACGATAGCCGAAGAAACGCGCGAGATGGTATTCCGCAAGGAAAACGGCTCCATCATTATCGATACGGACCTCCGGATCAAAGCGATCACCGAATTGAAATTCGGCGACACCAAGGAAGGCACGTTCGCGCTGCGGATGGCGCCCGAATTCGAAGCGCCGGGCGGCAAACGGACTCCCGCGTTCCCCGTGCGCACCGGCCACATGGTGAATTCGAACGGCGTACAGGGCAAGGACGTCTGGGGCAAGCGCGCTTCCTGGGTGGATTATGACGCGGTGGTGGACGGCGAGAAAATTGGCGTCGCGATTTTCGATAATCCCGCGAATCCGCGCTACCCGACCTACTGGCACGCGCGCGATTACGGCCTGTTCGCCGTGAATCCGTTCGGCGTCCATGACTTCGAGAACGATAAAACGAAAGACGGCTCGATGACCGTGAAGCCGGGCGAGACCGTCCGTTTTCGGTACCGCATCGTCATTCACCCTGGCGATGTGAACGATGCGAAGGTTGCGGCGCTCTTCGACGCTTACGCGAAGGGTGCGCGCTAGGCATAGCCGTCCATCTGGCATTCGCCCTCGCTCCACCATATCCCCCCGAGCTCTTGCTTGAAGCTGTGCCGTGCTCCGCGATGCGACGGAACCCCACCCACGGCATGCCGGGAGTATGCCGTGACCCCATGGCAAACGGAATGCGGCGGATGGCTCAGGCGGGGAGAGCGATGGAGCGCGTTTGGCGTTCGGCGGATTGACGCTGGCGCTGGAGGGCGAGGAGTCTTGCTTCGAGGCGGACTTGCGCGGCTTCGATCTGGCGGCGCTCGCGCGCGATGCGCTCGTGAAACCGAGTATAGGCCGTGTGTTTTGCTTCGAGAAAACCATGCGCAAAGGCCGCCGGGGCGGCGGCTTCGGGGTAACGTTCGCGAAGCTGGGTGACGGTGGAATCGGCAACGACGCGTTCGAGGGCTTCATTGCGGCGGAGCCGCCAGGCTTGCCGCGCGATGCGGAGAACGACGTGCTCTTCGGCGGGCGTCGCGGGCTTGTGCGCTGCAAGATATCGGGTGAAAAGCTTTTCGAAGGCTCCGAGCGATTCGTGCTTGTGGAGAAAGTACGGGCTTAAGAACTTGAGGGCGGGGTGAGGCGCTTGCCGCGAGGGTGTTGGGAAGGCCGTCGCGGGGCTGGCCGCGGCGGATTGGAGAGGCGGCGGAGCGGGCCGCGCGGGTCCCGAGACGGAGTGAGCCGCTTCCGGAAAGGCTTCGACGGCGGGCGGACCGAGCGGATCCCCGGAGAATTCGGGTGCACTCACTGGGGCGGTTTGCGTGGCGACAACTGCTTTGACGGGAAGGAGTTGCACGGCTTCGGATGAGGCTGACGCGGTGAGTGGATTGAGCGGACCGGCCGACGCCGCGGCCGGGGCATTCGCCGGCAGCGCGATGTGCCGCGCTTCGACGGTTTCCTCGAAACCGGCACCGGGCGCGGGGACGCTGGCGGGGATGGGCTCGGGGAGCCAGTCCTTCTTGCCCTGGCGCGTGAGGATGGACTTGGCGGCGCGGTAGCGCAGGGCGGCGGGCAGAGCTTCATCGCGCTGGACGGCATCCATCAACATGCGGGCGTAGGCCTCGGCGGTGTGGAGTCCGCTAGCGACATCACGGCGGTGCTGTTCCCTGGCGGCTTCGACCTCGCGCTTGAAACCAGGAACGCGGGGACGCCAGTTCTCATAGGCGGAGCGGGTGATGCCGGTAAGGGCGCAGGCTTCGCGGATTGAGCGGCCCGAGGCGAGATGGGCGAGGAAACCGGCGCGGCGGCGCTCGGACGGATCGAGCATCGGTCTTGGGTTGCGGGACGGGAATTCAAGGGGTTCGCGCGGGGCGGACTTCATGAGGATCTCCTTTCTGGTTAGCTGACGCAGCCTTGCGGGAGGCGCTCCGTGTTCCGGGCGGGCACCCGCTTCGAAGAGATTGTACGGATAGAGCGGGCGAGGATCGGGGTGGTTCGGGGCTAAGTGCCTGAATACGGGGATGTTTTCAGCTTCGGAACAGGGGTGAACGGTTGCGGACGCCGCGGCGATTTGGGGCAGGTTTTGGACTGCGCGGGCGGCACGCTGACACCCGGCTTCTTCTGGGCCGAATCCAGGTGTGTGAAACACCTGGCTAATTGCTGCTTGTCGCTGACGCGACGGCTGGAGGGCGGACGGTGTCGTGGTGGTTTGAGGCGGACGCGGGCACGACGGGGAGAGGCGGGTTCGCGGTTCGCGGGGGTGGGGTCGTTGTTTGAATCATGCGCGATGGCTCATGCCACCCCGCCGGGGTTCCTGATTCTATTTGTGCTTATTTTGGGCGCTTACGCACCCGGCTGGCCCATGCCGCCCTACGGGCTTTCGGGGCGGGGATTGCGGGTGGGGCAGCTCCGGAGTCGACATTGCCCGTGCCGGGACTAACGACCCAAGGCAGCGCTTCGGCGGCCCGGACGTGGCGGTCCCCGCGATGCGGGTGCGGATTCAGATTTCAAAGAGCTTACGCGAGAGTCTGTCCGGGCCGGTTTCTTGCCCGTCGTCGAGACGCGGTTCTCCCGGCGTTGTGATTATCCGGATCGCGGTGGCAAAAACGAACCATGGCCGGAGGTGCGGTGATGTGCGCGAGCATAAGTTTCGCAGGATCCAGCCTCTTATGGGCCGCAAGAAATCCGTGCCCGCTTGTGACCGGGGTGAAGACAATCCGTAAGACGTGCGAGATGGGGAGGCTCTCGTTCGACCCGCAGTGTCTTTCCGT
>CAZXBZ010000195.1:0-6935 GCA_964639135.1 uncultured Solibacteraceae bacterium
TCTTCAGTTTCAGGGTATCCCCCTCTTGCGCCGGACCGTCAATGAAGATCAGCGCGGATGCCCGGCTGGTGCCATGGAAGGCGACCGCCTTCCGGGGCTCCGGGCCGAAGAAGCTGAAGATTCCGGGGTTCTGGGCGATGAGTGGCATCGCCACGGGAACGGAGGCCTCCACGCGGCCATCGGGGAATTGCGTGCGCACGTAACAGCTTGCGCTGAAGCTGTCGAGGAATTCGAAGGGGGCTTGCGCATTGATCTGGCCGGGTGAGACGTACATCAGCGGAACCGCCTGGCCGTCACAGATTACCTGTGCACCGCCCAGTTCACGGGGCAGGCTATCCCCGCTCAAGTCTGCTGTTTCCTCGCCCGCCGCCAATCGTTCGCCGAAAACGGAAATCAGTGACCCCACGCCGATTTTGGCCGCGTCTTTTCCACCGGACAGCTTCGGGCCGCTGGTGGTGGCGGTGGCCTGAGTATCGGCGGCGCTGGATTCGATCTCAAAGGTGACCGAATCTCCGTCCGGCCCGTCCTGGCGGGCCGTCAGGATCAGGGATTGCGCGCTCACGTTCGGCGTCGCGAGCACCAATGGGTCTCCGTCGCCCTCGTTGATTGCCGCGGCGAGTCCCTGAATGGTTTCCTCGAACTTGTCGTCGTCGGGTGCCTTGAATTTATATTCATGCGTATTGATCGTCTCAAGTACTCCTTCCGTGTTCCGTACTTCGAGACCGATCGTGACGGTGAGTTCCTCGTCCTTCTTGAGAGTGCCGCCGAGTGCGATGGTACCGATCGAGTTCACCACAAAGCTCGCGGCATTCCGGATGGCCCCCTGCGGTACCTTCATGTCTCCCGGTGTGTAGACGAGAACGCGGCGGTTGAAGGGGTCGGCGACGTAGAGGTTCCGGCCATCGTGCGCGAGGCTGGTTGGGGTTCGGATGATATCCACGGCGGCGCGCAGTTGCGAGTTGATGTCTTCACCGAAGACGGGCAGGGCGTCCGAAACGATATTGCGAAATTCATCCGGCTGGCCGAGGATGACATCGGCGGCGCGGCCGCTGGTGATGGGGATATCGTTCCACACCATCACGCGGTCGTTACCGCTGTCGGCGACGTAAAGCCGCTGCCCGTCGGAGAGGGCGAAGCGGGGAAGGCTCATGGTGGCGGCGCAACGCACGGGGAAGACATCGTTCCCCGCGGAATCCTTGCCATCCGCGGCGCACAAGAGAGAGGCATTATTCGAGGCGCGCGAAGTGGGGTCCGTCAGGTTTGGCTGGCCGAGCACGACGTCGGCCGGCTGGTTGTTCGACGCTGGAATGCTGTTCCAGATCATGACGCGGTTATGTCCCAGATCGGCCACGTAGAGCCGCGTGCCGTCGCTCGTGACACTCACCGGATTGAGCATGTTCGAGGCGGAGACGGCGATGGCGTCGTCGAGGATGTTCCCCGGCCGGGTGGTATTGAAATCCGGTTCGCCAAGAACCACGTCCGGCGCTTGGTTGTTCGAGGTGGGGAAGGTATTCCAGATCAGCACGCGGTGGTAGAGGGAATCCGCCACGAAGAGTTTGTCGTCCTGGATCCATACGCCCTGCGGAGCGCGCATCCGTTTCGCCGTGGGGATGGCGGCGGTCGTGGCCGTATTGAATTCGTCCTGTCCCAGAACGATATCGGCGGGCACGCCGTTCTCCGTGGGGATGCTGTTCCAGATGAGGACGCGATTGTTCTCCGTATCCCCAACCACAACCCTGCGGCCGTCGGAATGCACGTAGGTGGGCTGGCGAAGGCCGGTTTTGCTGAGGTTCGGGTCCCGATTGGTGAAATCGGGCTGTCCGAGCACGACATCCGGCTCACCGCCGCAGACCCGGCAACGGCGCGGGTCGTCCGCCGCGAAGGTGGCGTCCGGCGCGGGGAGAATTGTCTGGATCGGATAAACGCCTATACGGTGATTGGGCGGCAGCGCTCCGAGGCGGTTTCCCTCGGCGACGTAAAGCTTGCCGTCGGCATAGGCTACACCGCCCGCCGCGCCCAGGATGGAGCGGCTCGCCGGCCATTCGCCGTTTTTATCGTCGATGGGAGTTGTGTCTTGCGCATCGAAACGGTCCTGGCCAAGGACGAACCGCGCGCCTTGCCCGTAATGGAAGGCCTGGCCGGCGGCGAGCGCCGTCATGAATATGGTGAGAATGCTAACTTGAAGAAACCGCATGAGAAACTTGCCAAACCTTCCATGGTAGCAGCATCCTGTGGCCGCTGGTTTTTGTCGAAAACGTATGTTCTCTCTCTCGTTGCGAGATCAGGATTTTCTCGCGATGACGCCGTAATCCAAATAACCGAAAAACTGTTGACGGAACTCTTCCGGCAGCGGTTTCAGGCTCGTGAACTCCTCATCCGCCGGGTGCAGCCCGAGTACTTCAATGCCGGTAAAGCCCGTTTCCTCAAGAAGATAACGCACGAGTTCCGAGGGCACGGGGCGCACGTGCGTCGGGTCCAGATAGAAGTACGTGGCAAAGATCGCCAGGCACGCCGGGTTGGGCGTTTCGAGCGCCAGCTTGCCGCCGGGGCGCAGCACGCGATAGGCTTCCGCGATCAGCCGGCCGAGGGCGCCGGGCGGAAGGTGTTCCACGACGTGCGCGCAAAAGACGCCGCCCAGGCTTTCGCTCTCCTGGGCCGCGAGAAATGAGAAGAGATCTCCGTGGAACGAGCGGTGGCCTTTCCGTCCGACGATCGCGGCGAGCTCCGGATTCGTCTCCACGCCGATGCCCTCGCCGCCGTCCTCGCGGAACAGATCGAGAAATTCGCCGCGCCCGCAGCCGAGATCGGCCACGGGGGAATGGCCGCGCATGAGAGGCAGATAAAGGCGCAGCTTCCGTCTGACGTCTTCCTCCGTGCCGCGGAACCGGTCCGAAAACGCCAGGGAATCGCTCATGCGCCATTCGCCCGCGAACGCCAGGGCCGCGGCGTCCGCCGCCTCGCCCGGCTCCGCGTGCGCATTGCCCCGCTCCAGAATGCCGCCCACCCTTTGCCGCAGCAACCGCAACTCACGGTGAACCGCGGCCTCGATGCGCTCGTTCGCCCGCGCGGCCGCTTCGGCTGCCTCCGCGGAGCCCCGCTCCTCGGCAAGCGCCGCGCGCTGCTCGATGGCGGACCGCAGTTCGCGTTCCAGGAGCGTCCAGCGCTGCTGTGCCGCATTCTGGAAATCCGCCAGCGTACGCAGCAGCCGGATGTCCTCCCGCTCTCGCTCGCTCGCCCGCCTGGCGGCATCCGCGCGCAATTCCTCGAGGTCCGTATTCATGCGGGAAAGCACGTCCGTCCTCAGATCCTCGATCCTGGGCCCGAGGGATGCGTTGATCTCCCCGGTGGCCGTATCGATGCGATCCGCGACGGCCAGTATCCGCGCGCTGAGTGTATCCGTTGCCTGGCGCAGATGCGCGCTGGCTTCGGCGCGCACGCCGTTCGCGCCGAACAGTTCCGCCTGAAGTTTTGCCTGCCGAGCGGAGAGTATCGCCAGGGCACGGTTCACTTCGTTCAACGCCTCGATGGTTTCCGTCATGGCTCGCACGGTGGCGGCGTTGAAATCCACTTGCTCCCGGATGAACCAGCCGAGGCCGCGCGCGATGGATCGCTTGGCGAACTGAATCGCGCCGTTCAGCGCGCCGCCGCGGCGCGGGTTCACCTTGCCGATTGATGCCACCTTGCCTTCGGCGGAATCCCGCGCTTCAAACAGTGGCATCAGGTCCGCCAGGGGGGCGGGCGCGCACTCCGGGTCTTCGGGGGAAGTGGCGTCCGGCGGCGATGGGTAACGCTCCGCCACCCGCCGCCGGATGGCCGCGATCTCCGCCAGTACGTCTTGAGTCGATTTGGCCACGGTGAAGTACTCTCGCGGAGCCTTGCCGGCTAAATGGAAGAGCCCGAATCTTGCCGCCAGGATGCCGTCACTTTGGTTGAGATCCCGCCGCGCGGCGTAAATTCGCCCGTCACGGTCATTTCCAGCGGATCGACCGCCGCCACCAGATCCCGGAGCATGCGGTTGACGACGTTTTCGTTGAAGATGCCGAGACTCCGATAGGCCAGAGTATACAACTTGAACGATTTCAGCTCGAAGCACTTTTCGGCCGGACGATAACGGATTGTGATCTTGCCGAAATCGGGCAGGCCCGTCTTCGGGCAGATGGAAGTGAACTCGGGCACGACGGTTTCAATCTCGTACCCGGCGAACTGGTTTGGCCAGGTCTCGATCCCGGGCAGGGGCGTATCGACGCCGCCGCGCGCGTGGTCGTCCGTATATCCGGTGGCGCTCATTTCGCGTCTCCTTCGGCCGCGGCGAGGTTGTCCGTGACGGAATCGAGGGTCCTCGCCATCAGTTCCAGGAACAGCCCCACATCGGTAACCACCGGCAGTAACTGGCCCGTGCCGCGATCGGAAACCTTGGTGGCCACCGCCGGGTTGATGTCCACGCAAACGATTTTCACCCAGCTCGGAAGCATGTTCCCGACAGCGATGGAATGCAGCATGGAGCCGAGGCAGATCACGAGGCCCGCGTCCCGCAACTGCTCCGCGTAGAGATCCTGCGCGCGATTCATGTCGGTGACGGTTTCGGGCAGCGGGCCGTCGTCCCTGAGGCTGCCCGCCAGCACGAAGGGAATCCCGGCGCGCACGCATTCATAAAGAATGCCGCTCTTGAGCACGCCCTGCTCCACCGCGCCGCGAATGCTGCCGCAATGGAAGATGCGGTTAATCGCGCGCATGTGGTTGCGGTGGCCGTGCTCGGCAAGGCGGCCGTCCTCGATGCGCACGCCGAGCGAGGTGCCGAGAAGAGACGCTTCGATATCGTGAACGCCGAGCGCGTTGCCGGCGAGTATGGCCTGCACATAGCCGCCGCGGATCAGCTTCGCGACGGCGCCTACGCCGCCCGTGTGCACCACTACCGGCCCCGCGACCAGCACGACCTTCTTGCCAGCGGCATGGGCCTGCTCCATCAGGGCGGCCGCCTGCTTCACGGCGATTTCCACCTGCCGCTCCGAACTGACCCCGTTCGACATGAACGCGAACGACGAGCGGTCCCGGTCCTTGGCCTCCGGGATGACTCGCACGCCATGCAAACCGACCACCACAAGGTCTCCCGCGCGCAAATCGCGAAGGCGGCGCGCGAACACGCGGCCATCCCGCACGACGACCGTTGCATCCATCCGCTGGTTTTCCACCGTCACCCAGTGGCCGTCCACCCGCACCATGGTTTTGTGGTTCGTGGTGGAGTAAAAATCCTCGGGCGCGCAGCAATCCTTTTCCACCGTGCGCGTGGCGGCGTCCTCGGTGGTGACGCGGTAGCAGCCCACGTTGCTCAGGTTTTCGAGCAGCCGCTCCATGGAGACTTCGGTGGGCGCTTCCACGCGCATCCGCAGGTACGAAGGCTCGTCGTTAGTCCTGCCGATGCGGAATTCCTCGACCTCGAAATGGCCGCCGAACTCCACCACTTCATCGAAGACCAATTCGAGGATCTGGGAATCGATCAAATGCCCCTGCGCCTCGACAACTTCCTGGAAGGGAAGGGCGCCGGGGCGCATGGTGTGTTGCTTTTCTTGATTCATGAAATCGTGATCTCGCGAAACCGCGGGTATCCCATTCGCCGAAGCGCGGCGCGCGGCCGGGGTGGAAAGAGTTCGGGGATTGGAGAGCGCCCCAAACAGCGCTCTCCAATCGTGTGCCGCCTAGACCTGTACCAGGAAGATGGGCAAGCCGATTTTGTTTGCGTAGTTTGGGCGCATCCGCTCCGCGTTGTACATCATGTCGATATCGACGGCTCTGGGGCCCAGCTTCGGATCCGGAATCTGGACCATCGCGTACTTGCCGCCGGAAATCGCCGTCATGAGGCCGCTCTGGCCCTGATGAATCGCGTCAATCGCCATGTTGCCGAAAGTGGTGGCCACCATCTTGTCGATGAAATCGGGCTCGCCGCTCCGGAGGTCGTAGGTGAGGTCGCTGACGATGGTTTCTTCTTTTGCCCGCTTCTTGATGTATTCGCTCAGGTCCTCGCCGACGTTGGCCTTCTTGCGATGGCCGTAGGCGTCCGCTTCGCCGTAATGCTTCACTTCATAGCCGGCCCACTCCGCGCCCTCCGACAGCACCACGAGGGAGTAATTGCTGGGGTTCAGACTCTTATCGCGGAGCAGAAGATCCACGAGCTTATCCACGTCGAAGCGGTATTCGGGGATGCAGCAGCGGATGGAGGTAACGTAGGCGGTGTAAAGCGCCGTGTGGCCCGCGTCGCGCCCGAAGACGCGGAAAATGCCGATGCGCTCGTGCGAACCGATCGTTGTGCGCTGGCGCTGAATGGCGTCGGTGGCGCGGGTAATCGCGGTGGAGAAGCCGATGCAATACTCCGTGTTGCGCACGTCGTTATCCATGGTCTTCGGGATCGAAATCACCTTGAAGCCCAGGTCGTGCAAGTGGGCGGCGTAGCTCAGCGTATCGTCTCCGCCGATGGCGATCAGGTAGTCAAGGCGCAGATCCTCGAGCGTCTTCAATACCTTCTTGCTGAGGTCGTAGGCCTCGAAGGTGGAGCCGCTCTTTGAGACTTCGCGCTTCGGGAAGTCCTCGGGATTGAGGAAATCCGGCAGCGTCTTCATCTTGGATGGGTTGGTGCGGCTGCTGTGGAGAAACGTGCCGCCCGTGCGGTCGATAGTGCGGGTGTTCTCGCGGTTCAGCGGGAGGATGTAGCGCTGGGTGCTCGCGAAATCCTCGAGGTTCACATGGGTGAGGCCTTCCCACCCGCGGCGGATGCCCACTACCTCGATGTCATATTCACTGCCGCGATACACCACGCCCTTGATCACCGAATTCAATCCGGGGACGTCGCCCCCGCCCGTCAGGATGCCAATCCGTTTGATGGCCATACGTTGCTATCTCCTTGATGGCTGGCACAATTGCCGCAAACTCGCTCCAGGCGGAAG
>CAZXBZ010000196.1:0-6865 GCA_964639135.1 uncultured Solibacteraceae bacterium
GCTCGTTCTCCGGCTTAAGATAGGCGGCCTCCCCGATCACGCCGTCGATGACATCCGGCGGCAGCAGCTTCACGTGTTCCGGCAGCAGGGGGAACTCCGCCCAGATCAGCATTCTTCTCCCGCGTTTGGCGAGGTGGTCGTGCGCTTTTTGCACGTAATCCACCCAGGCCAGGCTGCGGTTCTCCGCGTTATAGGGGCGCGGGCATTTCGGACAATTGCCGGCGAAGTAGACTTCATCCGTGGAGGCGAAAAAGTAATCCACTCCCTTGGTGGCATTGATCAGGTCATCGAACATCGAGAAGAGCAGTTCGTAAAGGCGGGGGTCGCAGGTGCAACTCATGTAATTGCAGCCATCCGAGCGCAGATCCGCGAATTCCGGGTGCTTGAGCACATAGGCCATGTGGGCCGGAGCCTGGACGATTGGCACGATCTGGATGTAGCGTTCCAGCCCGTAATCCACGATCTCCTGAAGCTGCGCGGGCGTGAACGCGCCGGGCGCGCCGATTACGGGATGCGAGGGATAGGCGAACTTGTCCTCAAGCTCGAAGCCGATCATGTTGACCTTGTAACGCGCGGCTTCATCGAGAAAGCGCTTCAAGGTTTCGACTCGGTCCTGGTGATGCTTGGTATCCCAATGCAGGAAGCGCAACTGGAGCTTCGGCCAATCCTCCATCTCGCTTTTTGGCACGATGAGCCGGCCGGCGCCGTCGCGCTTCGCTAGTTGCAGCAGCGTCTGAACGCCGTAGAACAGGCCGCTCTGGCCGTTGCCCGTGATCTCGATGGCGTCCTCGCCGATGCGCAGGCGGTATCCTTGTTCGTCAATCGCGGGTTCTCCGCCCGTAACCACGCTGCCCGGCTTTACGGCGAGCCGTATCGAATGGGCAGCCTTCCCCGCCGTCTTGAGGGATAGGCCCTCGGCCAGGGTGCGTACCGCGATGTGATTGGCTGGAATTCCGGCGGCCTCCACGGACCATGAGGCGTCGAGCGCCACGTCCCCTTCCGATAATTGAACCTTCTGGGGCGCCGGTATCACGGAATAGCCCCGGCTCCAGAGCGGCGTCGGCGTCTGGGCAAAAATCAACAGGGGCGCTGCCAGCGCCAGAAACAGAGCATATACGCGGTTACGCATTGTTCGTTCTCCAAGGGTATTGAGGGGTTGTCAAAATCTATTGCCCGCGGCCGCCTGGACGCCGCCGCGGGACTCAACCATCGAGAAGGCCTTGACGTTTGAGCAGCGCGCTCAGGCTGGGATCGCGCCCCATGAAATCTCGAAAGAGCACGGCGGGGTCTTCGCTGTTGCCTCTCTCGAGGATCCGGCGGCGGAATTGCTCGCCCACTTCACGGCTGAAGACGCCGGCTTCAAGAAAACGCCCGAAGGCATCGGCATCGAGCACTTCCGACCATTTGTACGAGTAGTAGCCGGCGGCATAGCCGACGGGGTCCGAGAACAGATGCAGAAAGCCCGCGAGCATGCCGAAATCGTCCGGGAGCGGAGCGGGCGCGTAGCGGCCCATGACGCCGCGAGCCCACTCGCGGATGCCGTTCCCTTCCGCCTGCCCCGTGTGCAGAAGAAGATCCACCGTGCCGAAGCCGAGCTGCCTCATCTGCGCCGTTGCGGCCCGGAAGGTGCGCGCGCGGCGCATCTTCCGGAACAGGTCTTCCGGGATGGTTTCTCCGGTCTCCACGTGCCGCGCGAAAAGGTCCAGGCTTTCCCGCTCCCAGCACCAGTTCTCCATGATCTGCGAGGGAAGCTCCACGAAATCCCAGGCCACGTTCGTGCCCGCCAGGCTCCGCACCTCCACCCGGCTCAGGCAGTGGTGCAGCAGGTGTCCGAACTCATGAAAGAGGGTCTCCACCTCCCGATGCGTGAGCAGGGCGGGTTTGCCGCCGATTGGCGGAGTGATATTGCCGCAGATCAGCCCCAGATGCGGCGCGAAACCGTCCGGCCTCGGTCCGCCGGTGATGAAATGATTCATCCAGGCGCCCCCGCGCTTGTTTTCGCGAGGGAACCAATCGGTGTAGAAGCTTCCGAGCAGTGTGCCGTCGGCGTCGCGGATCGCGTGGAACCGTACGGCCGGGTCCCAAACTTCGTTGTTGTCTTCCGCGGTGACGCGGATGCCGTACAGCCGTTCCGCCAAATCAAACATGCCTTGCAGCACCCGCGGTAATGGAAAGTACGGACGCAGGATCTCTTCGTCGAAATCGAACTCCGCCCGTCGCAGTTTCTCGGCGTAATAGCCCAGATCCCATGGCGCGAGCGGTTTCGCGCCGGCGCTTTCGAGAGAATCCCGGAACGCTTGCAGGGCCACCGTCTCGCGTTCGAATGCCGCGCGGCTTCGTGACTCGAGTTCAGCAAGGAATTCGATGGCGTGAGCGCCTGTATGAGCCATCCGCTCTTCAAGGACCAGATCGGCGAAATTGCGGTAGCCGAGCAGCCCGGCCTTTTCGGCTCGAAGGGCGACGATTCGCTCGATCAGGTTGAAGTTGCCATACGGCTCTGGCACCGCCAACTGGCTATGGGCGCGGTAGAAGCGCTCTCGAATGGCACTATCGTCGAGATACGTCATCACGGCGAGCAGGCTCGGCTGCTGCAGGGTAAAGCGCCAGCTCTCCGCTCCCTTTGCCGCGGCGTTCTCTCGCGCGGCCGCGAGGGCGCTCTCCGGAAGGCCCGCGAGAGCCGCTTCATCGGTTGCGAGCCATTCGAAGCGTTTCAAATCGTCGAGCACGTTCTGCGCGAACTTTGTCGTCAGGGTCGCGAGTTCAACGTTGATCTCCGAGAGCCTCTTCTTCCCGTCATCGTCCAGTTCCGCGCCATGGCGGCGGAAATCGTCGAGCGTCTTTTTCAGAAATCGCGCTTTCACCGGACCCAGCGCTTCCGCTTCGGGCGTGACCGCGAAGGCCTGTATTCTTTGATAGAGCGCCGCGTTCATCGGGATCGCCGACGAGAATTCGGCCACCGGCGGCTGCACGGCGTTATACGCTTTCCGCAACTCCGGTTCCGTCGCCACGCTCTCGAGGTGGCCCACCACGCCCATGGTGAATTCAAGTTTCTCCGTCGCCTCTTCGAGCGCCGCGAGAGTGTTCGCGTAGGTGGGCGCGACTGTCTCCGCCGCGATGGCGTCGATCGCGGCTTGTGCCTCGCCGAGCAGGGCGTGAACCGCGGGTTCTACATGTTCCGCTCGGATGGAAAGAAAAGGGATTCGATACTGGATGGTGCTGAGCGGATTCACCGCGGCTGGCATGGACATAGTGGAAGCTTTCAGTCTACCAGTGGAGCCCGGCGCGGCCGGAAATGATGTGGGTTATTGCCGCGGGCCGCGAGCGCCGGCGCCTCCGGCGGGGGCGGGGAAGAGGCGCGGGTCCCAGTCTATCCGAACCGGCGCTTCGATTTGTGTACTGGAGAATTCCGCGTGGTTCGGATTGATGAGGACGTTTTCCTCGATGCCTTCCACCACGGCCGAGGGCACGAACAACAGCAGGGATCGCGCCTCATCGAGCCACCGGTCCCCGAACCGTGTTGCGTCCGGATGTTCGCGACGGTGCCAGTCCGGCAGCGCCCCTGGCGATACCCGTTCGATGCTCACCCCGCTGGGCGCCCGCATCGACGAACGCACGAAGCCGCGAGGAATGGACTTCGCGGACAGGTTGGCCAGTACTTCGAGCAGAGTAAGGGAGTAATGAACGGACGCGTAGATTACTGGACGGCCGGGGGAGTTCCACCGGCCGCCCCGGAGCGACGCTCCCAAACCCGTCCAGAGAGGATACGCCGGATGGCCCACGCGCCAAAGTGTGAGCTGCCGCTCCAATGTTTCCACGGGACTATGCCGGGATGCCATGGATTGCCCGCATCAGGATCTCCTCCACCTGGCGCGCGCCGAGTTCGGTCTCCGCCGCTTCGAGTGGCGTTTTCCCATCCAGGTGCGGGTTCGAATCGTTCAACCACGCATGGGCCGCCGCGTTCTCGCTCCAGGTGAATTCCGCCAGCGCGATTGTGCGCGCCAACCGTTCGGAGCGCTCGCTCTCCGCCGGGCTCAACCGCTTTCGCCGCTTGTAGGTGGATTCGGGCACGACCCGGTACACCAGATCCCGCGCCTCCGCGTTGGACCGGGCCACTCGTTCCGCCGCGAAACGGAGGGAGGACTTCGGCAATCCCCGCATCACCAACTGGTTCAATTCCGCCAGCGTGTGTATCGGCTGGCCGAGGATCTTCTCCCCTCCCAGCACTTCGGCGATCCGCTGCACTTGCGTCATGGCGTCTTCCTGGTACCAGTTTACCGCGATTAAGAGGCCAACTGATACCAGGAAATGGCTTCGTTCCGTAAAACCGGGCAATTAAGGCAGACGCTTGATCATGACGTCCTTGTACATCACGACGCTGCCGGGGTCATGCTGCTGAAATGCCACGTAACCGTCGGTATAGGTGTTCTTCGTGTCGACGAAATCCGTAATCACCTTATCGTTCACCTTGATGATGATGTGGTTTCCGTTGGCAATGATCTCTTGTGTCCACCAGGTGTCGTCCGGGATAATCTGTTCGTAGAAATTCGAGAGGTTGTAGAGACTTCCAGTTTTCTTGGGGTCGCCCGAGGAGTTCTCTACCTGCGCCTCGTAACCGGTCGGGAAGCCCGGTCCCCACGCCGTGCGGAAGTACATGCCCGAGTTGCCCTTGTGGTTCAGCTTGACGGTTGCCTTGAAGTGCAGATTCTTGAAGGTTTCCTTCTTATAGAACAGATGGCTTTTCGGCCCTCGGCCCACGATGACGCCGTCCTCGACGGTCCAGCTTCCGGGGCTCTCATTGGCTTCCCAGCCGTCCAGATTCTTGCCGTTGAAAATCACTTCCCAGCCATTACCCTGAGCGTGAGCGGCCATGGACGACAGAACGATAACGGCAAGCAGCACAATCATCTTTCGCATGAGTAATCTAGTTCCTCCAGTATCCCGGCGCCGGTCTGTTGCCGGTCGCGCGGCGGGCATTGACGCCCTGGATCGGCCAAGGCTATCTGCTACAGTTTATAAGAAGGACCATTACCCGTGTCCACTGCGTGGCGATGGTTCTTGTTAGCCGTGCCTCGGAGCGTCCGAGCGCGGCTAGAGCCGCCTTCCGGTATGCTGCAACGTGCTTATTCCAAATGGATCGAAGACCGGGAAAACCGGCTTTGCTTCCGCACAAATAACCGCGTAGTCCGTCCGTTCGATTGGGGTTCGGAATGGGTCTCCAACTGGCCCACCAACGGAACCATGCACCTCAATGGCCAGGGGGAGGTGGAGTTTCTCCGCGATATCAACCTTCGCGCGATTGACGATAGCGATGCGTTCTTCGGCTACCAGAGTCCGCGAGACTTCCAGTTGAGGGGCGATCGTCTTACGTTCACTTCCGCGGTGAATACGCCATACGCGGAGAACAACACGGTCCATGCGCAGTGGTTTCCCGCTGCCGGCAAGAATGGTTCGCGCCCCCGGCGCGCCGTGCTGGTGCTGCCTCACTGGAATTCGCACGCTTCGCAGCATCTGGCGCTCTGCCGCGGCTTGCAGCGTTTCGGTATTTCAGCTCTGCGTCTCAGCCTGCCCTATCACGACTGGCGCATGCCGCCCGAGCTGAGCCGCGCGGATTACGCCGTCTCCTCGAACATTGGCCGCACGCTCGATGCCACCCGGCAGGCCGTGATCGATTCCCGAAGCGCCGTGGACTGGCTCGAGGGCGAGGGCTATGAGCGGATCGGTATTCTGGGCACCAGCCTCGGTTCCTGCTACGCCTTTCTCGCCAGCGCGCACGACCCGCGTCTGCGCGTGAACGTTTTCAACCACTGCTCCGCATTTTTTGCGGATGTCGTCTGGACCGGTCTTTCCACGGTCCACATCCGGCAGAGTCTCGAAGGGGTGATCTCACTCGATGAACTGCGTGATTGCTGGCAGGCGATCAGCCCGGTGAATTATCTGCGGAAATACGCGGAGCTGCCGAAGAAACCCCACTTCGTCTACACGAAGTACGACACCACGTTTCTGCCAGAGTTTTCGGAATATATCGTCAGCGAAATTCGCGGCCACGGCGTGGATATGAACGTAACGGTGCTTCCTTGCGGCCACTATACCCTCGGGGAAGCGCCTTTCAAGTTCGTCGTGGGCTACAAGATCGTTTCGCACTTCCTGCGATATCTATAAGCCGCGCGCGGCTATGGCCGCGCGCTGGCCAGGAGTGGCGCTGGCCGCGGAATCGTATTCCGCGGCCGGGAAGAATGCGTCAGAGCCGGAAGAATTTCTCAAGCCTCTCGATCTCACGCTCCGCCGCCACCATTTCGGCATTGGCGGCATCCACATCCTGATTGTTGAGGGCGGCTTCGGAGCGATCCATCAGGTATTCCATTCGCTTCAGCGAGGCGCGGATATCGCCACGCATGGAAACCCCCAGTTTGGCCTGTTCCTGCTCCAGGGCGCGCGCGGATTCCTGAATCACGCCCGCGCGGATGCCGAGCTTCGCAAGCGCATCGCGGGATTGCGCCAAGACGCGCGGATCCACCTTTGGGCTGGCGGGTGTTTCCGGAACGGCGGCGGTTGGGGGCTGAACCGTGTTTGCCGCCGGCGTGCTTTGTCTTACCGCCTGGGCCGCGAGCGCGGCCGCTGCCTCATCGATGCTTCGTGTCCCGCTCGATGCCGCGCCCGTGGGCGTTCGTGCTGGAGCCGCTGCATTGATTGCCGCGGAGCTTACCCCGCTGATCACGCTGCCTCTCGCGGGCTCCGAGCCGGTATCGATGGTGCCCGATGAAATGGATTGCATTGCCTGGTCGCGCGAGGCGGGGTCCACGGAGGGGGCGTTCTCCGCGGCTTCCGCGGCGTGTGTCTCCGTATCGGGGGGGTCCGGATGCTCTCT
>CAZXBZ010000197.1:0-6857 GCA_964639135.1 uncultured Solibacteraceae bacterium
GCCGCCGTCAGGTCGGTGAGCAGATCGACCGGGTCCGTGCCCGTACCGGCCAGGGTGGGCAGTTTCGAGTCGCCGTCGAGGTACATCTTCACTTCTCCCTCTCCCCACCAGCCCGGCGTTTTCGCATTTGCCACTACGCCGATATGGGCTCCGAGAAAGCGCCCGGTCCCGCTGATACGCGGCAGAATTTCAAAATCCCTTGCGAGAGTTGTCGGATTCTCGCGCCGCCAGATGGCATGGAAATAGAGCAGGTCCTCATCCGCCTTTGCTTTCTGGAGGATGTTGACGTCGAAAAAAAGCAGCCGGAGCGGCGTGTCGGAGTCGTTGGTGAGGGTCACCCGCGCGCCGTCGCGGTAGGGCATTGGAATGGCCGTTACGAAAGATCGCCCCTCCGGATTCGCGAAGAGCTCATTCTCAAGCTTCCGCGTTTTTCCAAAAATCGCCCCGAAGAAGTCGCCTAGCGGTACGGAGACGGCGGGCTGCCGCGCCCCGTCCCAGAAGATTTCGAGCCGTAGCGCGCGCAAGATTCGTGGATTCCGCTCGCTCACGGTCATCCAGATCCTGCGGATTTCGCCGGCGCCCTTCACATCGAGCAGTGTTTTGGTTTCGTGCGCCGCGATCGAATCCATCGGATAGCCCTTGGCGCCCTGGTTCGATTCCCCGCCGGCCCCCTTCGCCGCCTTCAGATTCTCGAACGAGCTCCATCGCGTCTGTTCTCCGGATGGCCGCCGCGCCAGATCCTGCCCCTTTACGGAGAAGCCTAATAGGATGAGCAGGCAGCCGATGATCAGGGACGAGTGGATGTTCCGCATTCCATGCCTCGCGGGGAATATTTGGACTCCGGGGGAATCCAGGATTTTCGAAATTACCGGTAGTGTAGCATCAGTCACGATGCATCCCGCGAAGCCGAATCTGCCCGGTAGTGGCCGGATTCCGGTAGCGATAGTCCGCGCCCGGCCTGTTCGCCGGGGTCCGGCGGAGTGGGGTGGCTTCCGTGGAAGCTACCTCTGCCCGCCGCCGTTTTCGCGGGTGATGCGCGCCGCGATGTCGTACTGGAATGCCGGCGGCTTCAGTTCCAGGCCGTAGCCGAAATGTCTGGTGTGCTTTACGTTGCCCTTCTCGCGCTGGATGAGTTCTCCGCGCTGCGTATCCCACCATTCGATGGTGTATTCGCCATCCGCGAGCCCCTTCACGTTCAATGAGGCTCCGTTTTGCGGGGGGCCTTGGACGGGTTTGCCGTCGATGACGCGGAACCCGAGCGTGTCGTGGATCCAAAGAAGCGCGCGGTCGGACGCCACCAGGCCATAGAGCTTGAGGCTGACGGGCAGATTGGGCCGCGTGAGTTCCGCCCGGGTCCACTTTCTCGCGGCCAGATCTTCACCCTTCAGAAAGGCCGCCAGAGGCTTGTAGTGATGGTACAGATCAAGCCCTTCCACATAGTTGTGCCACCACCAATAAAGCCCGGTTCCGGCCGCGCCGCTCAGCGCCGTGGCCCAGATGGAATCGTGGAAGTGCCGCCCTTCGGGGTCGAACTTCATGGCCCCCACGGAATTCCCGATTCCCTGTTCTCCAAAGAAATACGGCTTGCCGTATGGGCTCATCAGATGGTCTGTATCCTGCAGCGCATACTCGGCGGCATCGTATTCCGCATCCCAATACGAGTGTCCCTGCACGATGTCGATGTCCGGAAGAGAGAACATTCCGGGGTCGCGCCAGCTTGTCGTGATCAGATGCGCCCAGGGGTCGATCTCTTTCAGATAAGCGGCCATCTCGCGGTGCCAGGCCGTATTCGCTTCGGAATTGAAGTTGTAATTGTTATCCACCTCGTTCCAAAGCTCCCAGGCGGCCAGGTGAGGGGACCATCCCCATCGGGCCACGCTGTAGCGCAGCCGCCGTCGGACCAGTTCGCGCGCCGCGGGGTCCGTGAAGTAATCTTCCGGCGTCTTGCACGGGCCGCCGTTCGCGGCGTTGTAAGGATTTCGCGGCCACCGGTGCTTCTGCCTTGGCTGCCACCAGACGGTCATTTCAAACGCGATCTGGTAGTAAATATCGAGCCGCTCGCATTGCGCCGCCACGTTGTCCAGCCTCCAGGCGGATTCCAGATCGTAACGGCCCAGCCCGGTGGCCTGTGTCTCCAGCGGGAACCCGGTGAAGTCGCCATCGCCCGCGCCCGCCACGATGCTGAGATCCCGTGGCACGTAATACTCCTGCCAAAGCCGCACGTAGTTCGCTCCGTTTGCCGCGAGTTTCGGCAGAATACGTTCGTAATAGTACGTGCCCTCCTGCTTTTCGTACATGCAGAGGTTCTCGCCGATCGCAAAAAACGGTTCGCCGGTGGAGTGCTCCAGGTAAGAGGCGTTCCGCGCGCTCTGTCGGATGTAGCCCGTTCGGGGTCCTGGCTTGATGTCGATCTCCGCGGTGCTGCTTCGTCCCGTCTGGCCGTCGATTCTCCAATCCACCGAAATACGATGCTTCCCCGCCTCGGGTGATGCAAAGCGGACCCGCCACCCCGGCGCTCCCTTCGGCGTGAGCGTCTCAATGCGCGCGTTTCCTTCCGCCTCGGGGTTGCGGACCGACCGGGTGTAATCCTGGAAGTAGAACGCTGGAACGCGGATCGTCCGCCCCGACGGCAGCGTCACCGTGGCGTCCACCGCCGCCATATTCGGATCAAACGGGTTCGATGGCGCAACCGGTGATGGCAGCTCGATTTCCGCTCGCTCGAACTGGCGGACATCCGGTGTGAGGACGCGCGGATCGACGAGCGCCAGTAGAAGAACGGCTAGCAGGAACATAATCGAGACCTCCGCGGTATCGTGCTTGAGACACGACGATACTCGCCGTTAGTTAAGTGAGTTTCCTAACCGCGAATTAGATCACAAGACACCCTTGAAAACAACGGGAATTCCGTACTGTTCGAGCCGCCGCTTCAATCCGCCCGATGAAAACCAGAGGACCGTGCCGGGCTTCTTCCTGGCGGACAAGCTTTATGGCCTTCGACTTGCCGCACGATTGCAACGAATCCGCCGTTGGCGCAAGCGCCGGAGGGCCGCCACGCGGGTCAGGGGGAACGCGGCGGCATGGCGTTACGTCCTCCGGCAACGGGGCTTCATGGATGGAGGCCGCATCGCCGGGCCTCTCGAACGGAGACAAACCCGGGAGGATCGATACCGTGGTAAATTCAGCGCGATGCCGCGCATCCGGTAGAATGAGGACAAACACCATGGCGATGCAGTTCAGGATCGTACTGTCCGCGTTTCTGATGATGGCCGTCTCCGGCGGCTGGAGCGCTGCCCGGCTCCGGGCTCAGGACTTTGCCGCGCCCGCGAATGCTCCCCAGGTCGAGCCTCGGGAAACGCTGGATGCCCCGTTTACCTATGAGGTCACTCGGGTCAATGTCCTGTTCACTGTCACCGACAAGCGGGGACGCTTCGTTACCGGCCTCGGCCGCGACGATTTCGAGGTGTTCGAGAACAAGAAGCCGCAGCACGTGCTCGAGTTTGCGGCCGAATCCGATCTGCCGCTGCGGATCGCGATCCTCGTGGATACCAGCAATAGCATTCGCGAGCGTTTTCGTTTTGAGCAGGAAGCGGCGATCCAGTTTCTCACGAAGGCCCTGCGCCCAGGGCAGGACCGCGCGATCGTTGTCGGGTTCGATTCGGTCCCCGAGATCCACACCGATCTCACCGGGGATCTGGATGTGCTCTCCAAGTCTCTGCGTGAAATGCGCCCCGGCGGTGGAACATCGCTCTACGATGCCATTTACTACACCTGCAGGGACCGGCTCGGCAAGGACCAGCCGCTCTACAAATACCGCCGCGCCATGGTGATCCTTTCCGACGGCGACGATACGCAGAGCCTGATGTCGCGAGACCAGGCGCTCGAAATCGCGCAAAAAACGGATGTCGTGGTCTATACAATCTCCACGAATATCTCCCGGCTAACCACGCAAGGTGATAAAGTGCTTCGCTATTTCGCCGAAGAAACGGGCGGATTGAGTTTCTTCCCGTTCAAGGTGGAAGACATGGCGCAGTCGTTCGAGAATATCGCGAATGAATTGCGGCATCAGTACAACATTTACTACCGTCCGGAACCACTGCGAACGGACGGGAGCTACCAGTCGATCGATCTGCGGGTGAAGGATCGCAAGAACATGATGGTGCGGGCGCGGAAGGGCTATTACGCGCCTCTGCTCGCTAATCCCTGAGGGCCGCGGCGTATCATCGGCCGGCGTCGCGGCGCGGTTTACCCGATCCGCGTTTCGGCATGGTCGATCCCGCTCACCTTCACGCGCCGGATGCTTCGCGCCTGGCCGGTAAGCTCGTCCACGTCAATTACCGCTCCGCGCAGTTGAGGGTCCGCTTCGGAGAGTTCCAGCCGGTTCGGAATTCCCGTAAGAAAGCGCCTCAGCGCGGATTCCGGCGTGGCGCCGATGACGGAGCCATACGCCCCGGTCATCCCGGCGTCGGCCTGAAGCGCCGTTCCCTTGGGCAGGATCCGTTCATCGGCCGTCGGAATGTGGGTGTGGGTGCCGATCACCGCGCTCACCCGGCCATCGAGAAACCAGCCCATCCCCACTTTCTCGCTGGTGATCTCGGCGTGGAAATCCAGCACGCGCACGCGGACGGAATCGGGAATCTGGGTGAGCAGCGTCTCCGCCTTCTCAAAGGGGTCGTCGATATCGGCCATGTGTACACGGCCCTGCAGGTTCAAAACGGCAACCGTAACCGATGAGGGCAGAGTGTGTAATACCAGGCCCTTCCCTGGAAGACTGGTTTTGTAATTGGCGGGCCTCAGCAAGAGCGGCTGGCTGTCGAGATATCCATAGATTTCATTCTTATCCCAAATGTGGTTGCCGGATGTCATGACGTCCACGCCCATTTCCAGGAAATCGTCGCAGATCCTGGGAGTCACGCCGAAGCCGGCGGCCGAGTTTTCGACGTTCGCGATAGTCAGATCAATTTGTAATTCCGTCCGCAGATGCTTCAAATGCGCGGCTACCATTCTCCTGCCGGTCCTGCCGAAGATGTCACCGATAAATAAGATGTTCATAATAATGCCGCCGCGGACAGCTTTCCCATCAAGGCAATCCTCCAGCATAGCCGAGTATTGAGTGGATGTCCGGCCGGGCCAAGTTCGGGAAGGCATCGTGGCGAGAGGGAAATCGTTTGGTACAATTCGCGGCTACGAATTCGTCAATGCAATGGTATTCTGAGTTAGTCGTAATGGGCATCTGACAGGGTCCGATGGGTGTGTGACTTCCCCAAGGCTGGTTTCCCTCGTTTTGGTCACGGTTTCGATTCTCAACGACAAATTCAAATGAGATCCGGGGAGGTCCGCTAGTGACCAAACTTTTTGTGGGCAACTTAAGCTTCCGCACCACGCAGGATGAACTGTTCGATCTGTTCTCACAGCATGGAACCGTCGACAGCGTTGCCATTATTAATGACAGGGAAACGGGTCAGCCCCGTGGCTTTGCGTTCGTCGAGATGGCGAACTCCGATGAGGCCGAGGCGGCGATCGCCGCGCTGAATGGAACGGAATTGGGCGGACGCGCCATCAACGTGAACGAAGCGCGGCCGCGGCCGGAAGGTGGAGGATCCCGCGGAGGATTCCAGAATCGTGGCGGCCGCGGTGGTGGTGGCCGCGGCCCTTCGCGCGGAGGCGGCGGATCCCGCTGGTAGATCGTCTCGAATCGTCCGCGGACTTAGCCCGGGTGGAGGCAGCGATGCGATCCACCCGGGCTTTTCCATATCCTGGCCGTGCCTTCTTCCGCGTTTTCGATCTCTCGCCGGTGAGTGGCAAGCGTGAACCGCGCGCTTGCCACTCACCGGCGCGGGTCCATCGAAAGGATTAAGGCAATAGCGGCGCGGCCTGTTCGGGCGACGTCACGCCGGGAGGCAGTTCCAGAATCCGGATATTCCTGAAATGAATCTCCGCGCCCTCGGCTTCAAGACATAGATAACCCTTCTTTTGTGATGCCTTGGCAATTCCATTCACAAACTTGCCATTTACGGCAAGTTTAACGACGCCGTCCACCGCCACTACATCGTAAGTGTTCCATTCACCTCGCGATTTAACACGGTTCTCAATGGATTTACTTCGGGGACCTCGCGGATTATCCGGTACTATTGTCACTCCCCCTACTCCGAATAACTCTCCATGTACGTAAGCCACGGGGGGCGCCACGCCATTCTTGGTATTGAGCCGGACCCATTCCGGGTCGAGCATCTGAACCTCAATACCGTCCGGCAGACGGTTCTTCTCGCCCGGCACGGCGCTGCTCCACAGAAAGACGCCGGAGTTTCCGCCCGGCTCCATGTGCCGCCATTCGATGTGAAGAATGAAGTTTTCGTATTGGCGCTCCGAACGCATGACGCCGATCGGGTGGCCGGTGTCGATGATAAGGCCGTCCTTCACCGTAAACGTGCCGGGGTCGGTGTTCACGTTCACCCAGCCGGTCAGATCTTTTCCGTTGAATAGAGATTTCCACTCAAGCAGTCCTTGTGACCGGGCGGGGAGCGCCAGGGCGGCAACCAGGATCGCGGTGGCCAGAAATAATGGAGTATGCCGTTGCATTTAGAGAAACCCTCCCTGTGTGATTCGGGTCGGCGCGTGCCTCCCCTTCGAGGCTACGACTAGCATACACGCATCCCGTACCGCTGAAATTGACGCTCTTCCGGCTCGGGTATAGGCTAAGGTTGTGGGATCGCTCGTCCGCTATTTGCCGTCGGCCGTCTACACTCGGTTGAGTGTCGCGGTGGCCGGAATTGCGATCGCCTGCCTGTTCGCCTCGCGGTTCTGGCTCCCCGCGCTCGGGCCCGCCCTGGCCGGCAACACCATCGTCGGCAACACCGACT
>CAZXBZ010000198.1:0-6848 GCA_964639135.1 uncultured Solibacteraceae bacterium
CCACCATATTCCCCGTGCTGGGGTCAAAGGTGAATATCCGCATGAATTTCTCGCTCCACGGTGTCTGATAGTCGTATCGGAGGCCGACGTTGAGCGTCACCTTGGAGTGCAGCCGGATCTCATCTTGCCAGTAGAAACCGTAGGTGTTGCTGCGAACATACGCGGCCGGGCGGGCAATACCAAGGGTGGTGCTTGAGGGATAACCTAACAGGAAGTTAGCGTAAGCCAGCCCCGTCAGACGGTCATCGAAGTAGTAAGAACCACGGCTGCTCAGCGGCTGACCCTTATCGTTCACCTGAAGGTGGCGGATATCGATTCCGAACTTGATCGTATGCCGTCCCGTGAACCAGCTGACGTTATCGAGGATCTGATAGGTATTTTGGACGTTGGTCGAAAAATTAAAGTCCGTACTCGCGGCCACCGGAATAATGCCGTCGATATAGAATTCAGGCATGCTTCGAATGCCGAGGTCGTTGCCGGGGTTCGCGATTCCCTGGATGCCGAGAAGCGACTGAACATCACGACCGAAATTATAATCGCTGCCCTCGGCAACAATCCGGCTGAAGCCGAGCTTCAACTCGTTCACAAGAGCCGGCGTGAAGGTGTGAGTATCGGATACCACGAGGGTCCGCCCGGGAATATTACCAAGGTAGCTGCCTGGACCATAGCCGTGCTTTAGTGGTCCTTCGATGATGTCACCATTGGTTTTGGTGATGCCGACGCGCGCGAAAAGAAAGTTGTTCTCGCTGATGCGATGGTCGCCGCGGAATGAGTACACATCGGAATTGAATTGGTAGCCCGGGTCGGTGGTGAAATTTTCATCAATACCGAACTCACCGACGCCCTGAAGGTTCGGATCAGGGTATATCAGGTCCTGAACGGTCTGTGCGATCGGGCTGATCCTGCTGGTGGGCAGCGCATTGTTCGCGAAAGGAAGCTGGCTATTCAGCGGATCAGTGAGCGGGATCCCATCCTGAAACGCGGAGAAGTCTCCGTTACGCATCGCCGGGGTGGGAACGATCAGATAAGATCGGTTGCCCACGCGGTAGCGCGCGCCGCTGTACGAAGCGTACCAGAACGTCTTGTTGCGTCCATCGTAGAATTTCGGGATGAATAACGGACCGCCGCCATTTACCGCGAACATGTTGTGGTTGGTGAAAGCCGGTTTGTCCCGGTCCGCCCAACTCCTGGCTGAAAACTTGTTGTTGAAGTTACCCCAGTAGAGGCTGCCGTGTAATTCGTTACTGCCCGATTTGCTCGCTGCGGAGAACTGGGCGACCTGAGCATACTCCGCGGAGGAATTCGCGGTAATCACTTTGACTTCCTGAAAAGTCTCGACATCGCCCGAGAACCCGTTCGCCGTGTTGCGGCTGCTAACGATATCGTTCACCGAAATCCCATCCGCGGTGAAATTATTCCCGGTGTCACGCGCTCCGTTAACCTCAAACCCACTGGTGCTCTGCACGCCAGCCGTAACCATCACGATGTTGGCCCAGCCGCGGCCCATAACGCTCAAGGGCTGCTCCGTAAAGTCCCGTGCGGTCTTCACGTTCGACAGGGTGGCGCTTTCGGTGTCAATCTGTGAGACACCGCCTTCGACAGTGATGGTCGTAGTGACTTCACCCACCTTAAGGCTCGCATCCGCGCGTTTCACCTGGCCGCTCACGACGTCTACGTCCCTAAGCTCTAGAGCCTCAAAGCCAGGAGTGGTGACCACGACACGATACAACCCGGGCTCGATCCCCGAAACGCGATAGTCGCCCTGCGCACCGCTCTGGATTTCCCGGACATACCCGGTACTCTGGCTGATCACTTGCACGGATGCGCTGGCAATGCCCGCGCCCGACGGATCGGTTACCAGGCCGACAATGCTGCCTTGCGTGGATTGCGCCGAAAGCGGCGGCGTGGCCAGACAGAGCATGACACACAGCAGCGCATGCACCGAAATAGCGAGTCTCGTTCTCATGGAACCTCCCTGCAAATTTGAGAGCGTGACGCTCCGGGATTCGTTATTTCACTCAGTGTAATTATTAGCCGAAGTGAAGTCAACGAAAAATTGAGCTTTTACGGGTGATTTCTATTCGGCGCTGACGAAGGTGACGTCACCCTTCACCTGGCCGTCCCGCTGGTGATCGAAAGTAGTGAAGTAATGGGAAAGAACATTGGCGACCGCGCCCATCAGGATGGAGTCGCCGCCGAGATGTTCCGGAGCGATCGTGATCCGGCTGAGATAGCGCTGCGGGAGGCGCTGCCTGAGGCCGTTCCAGACCTCATTTTCCATCAGATCCCAGGCCTCTGCCAGACAATCGCCGACGATGATCGCCTCGGGGTTCAGGGCATAAATGAGATTTACGAATCCCAGGCTCAGATTGCGCGCTACTTCGGAAAGGGCGGCCAGCGCGCGCGGCTCGCCGGCTCGGGCCAGACGGACAATCTCCTCCGCGCTGGGCGTGGCGGAAGAAGGCCCGTCCGGCTCCTTTTCCATATAGATCCTGACGAGCGCTCGGTCGGAGGCGTACTCTTCCCAGCAACCGGAGTTTCCGCAAATGCACTTCCGCCCGTTGGCGTAAAGCAGGGTGTGCCCGAATTCGGAGGCTTCCCCGTCCGCCCCATGCAGAATGCGCCCGTCGATCACCACGCCGGTGCCCAGGCCGCCTTGCGCGGTTATGAAGACGTAATCCTTGATTTCCGGGCTTCCGGGCTTGCGATACCATCGCTCGGCGGTGGCCGCGAGTTTCGCGTTGTTGTCGTAATAGAAAGGAATTTTCGAGCGCCGCGAGAGTTCCCCGCCCACGTCGATATCGAACCAGCCGAGGCTCTCGGCCGCCGTCACCCGGCCCGTGCCGCGGCGAATCGTGCCCGGCAGGGCGACCCCCACGCCGAGCACCTTTCCTTCGCCGCAAGCGGCAATCTCCGCGTGAATCGCGCTGCGCAGCCGGCCCAGAAACACGCTTGCCGAGGAGTGCCAGGGAAGCGCTTTTTGCCGCAGAATGCGCCCATCGAGATCCGCCACGGCGACCCGGGTTCTCTCGCATGAAATCTCCACGCCGATGGCCAGCATCGAATCCGCGTCCAGACGCAGCGCCACGGGGGGTCTCCCCGTCTGAGAGTTCGATTCCACCCGGTCCTCGCGTACCCAGCCCCGGCGAACCAGCCGATTGACGATCAAGGAAACCGAACTGGCCGAGAATCCGGTAACCCGCACCAGGTCCGAACGCGAGATATCCGGAGTCTGCCGGATCAGGTTCAGGATCAGGCGCTCGTTGGCCTCCCGCAGATCCGCTTTCCGGAGAACGCGCCGTGTGGTCAGGGTCACTGTGGACATACTGTACTTTCGTCCGGTGAGAGACTATCAAAGATATCTTATTTCACTGACTGCACCAAGCAGTTCGCGGAAATACTCGTCACCAGCGAAATTGCAGGACCGGTCCGGAGCGCTCGGCCACCTCGAGCGCCGGGCGCAAATTGGCCCCATTCAAGGCGTTCTCCATCGCAAGGCGGGCGATCGCGGGGTGATTGTTGTTATCCGACAGGTGCCCCAGCACCAGGGTATGCAGGTCGCTTGAAAGGCTCTCCGCGGCAAACGTCGCGGCTACGTCGTTCGAGAGGTGCCCGTTGCGCCCCATCACCCGCTGCTTCACGCTCCACGGATAAGGCCCCACCTTCAGCATTTCCAGATCGTGGTTCGATTCCAGAAGCAGAAAGTTGCAGCCCGCCAGGTGGAATCGCACGGAATCCGGAATGTAGCCCAAATCCGTGAGCAACCCGAGCCGCTGCCCCTCGGCGCGGATCGCGAACGCCACGGGGTCGGTCGCGTCGTGAGGAACCGTGAAGGAATCGATTTCGACATCCCCCACCGTAAAGCGCGTGCCGGCTTCAACGAATTCCGTCGCGGGCGTGAACGCTTTCCAATCGAGCGAGGCGTGAGTGCGGGCGGTGCAAAAGAGCGGCAGTGGCACGCCCCGTTGCGATTGCTGGTGCTTGAGCAGCGTCAATAACCCGCAAACGTGGTCGCTGTGCTCGTGGCTTACCACCACGGCGCTGATCTCCGCCGGGTCGATCGAGACTTCCGCCAGGCGCTGATACAATTCCCTCCGGCTGATACCGGCGTCAAAGAGCACGCGGACGCGGCTGGTGGAAACCAGCGTGGCGTTCCCGCGGCTGCCGCTTGCCAGAATGGTGACGCTAAGAATGAGAATTTCCCCGGTAGAATCCGCGCTCTTTCCAGTGTATCCCGCGTATCCGGCCACCCGGCGGCAGCCGGCCCCATGAGAAGATTATTCCCTGATTTTCGCTTCAGTAATACGGAGAGAAAATAGTGCCTATGCGGATCCCATTCCACCGGCGGCGCGCCTGTGTCATCGCGTGTGGCCTTCTCGCCGCCGGCTTGTTCGCGCCCTCCATGGCCGCGCAAAAATTAGCGTGGAACGATCTGCGCGCGGCAATCGAGCGCATGGTGCACCTGCGGGTGCCGGACGCGGTGGCCGCCGCGCGCCTCCGCAAGATCAAGAGTCTCGACACCCCGCCCCCTTCCACGGTGGCAATCGCGGCCGAATGGGGCGCCGGGCCGCTGACGCAGCGGGAACTCCAGCGTTTGGTGGAGCGGGGCGCGCCCCAGCCCGCCGGCGGCCCAATGCCGGAACTTCGCCACAACGCGCGTGGAATGCCCGCCGCCTCGGAGGGGGAAGACGCCGTGATCGTGGAACTCGTGCGGCTCTACGCCCAGGAGTATTCCGACTCCATCCCTAATTTCCTCTGCTTTCGCAATACGCGTTTCATGAGAGACTCCACCCCGTTCGGACGCTGGAAGCTCGTAACCGAACTCACGGAGAAACTCTCCCACTCGGGGGACGACGACGAGCACGAGATCGTCGCGATCGACGGAACCAGTATTCGCGGGGCCACGGTGGTGTTCAACGGCGGTCTTACCGTGAGCGGGGAGTTCGGAAACGTGATGCGGCGGATTTTTGACCCGGACACCGAGACAGCCTTCACCTGGATGGGCGACGGCGATGGCGCGGATCGCGTCATCCTCGGCGTTCGGGTGCATCAGCGGCACTCCACCATGCGGATCCGTTCCGGCGATGGAGAGGAAGTGGTGGTGGGCTATTCCGGCGAGGTGCACGCTTCCCGCTCCACCGGACAGATTTTCCGCATCCGCCTCACCATGGACGAGCTCCCGAAAGATCATGTAATCCGCGGCGCCACCTGGGATATCCACTACGGACCGGTGAAGGTGGAAGAACAGGAACTGCTGCTGCCCGCGTTCGCCTCGGTGGAGGCATACCAACAGGGCCGCTTTGTCCGGAACGAAGCCACCTACACCGATTACCAGAAATACAGCGCCGATTCGAACATCCGTTACGAGACCCCCTGATCCGCCCTCGAGATCCGCCCCCCCTGCCGCCTCGCGGACCATGATGAGACACTGGTCTTTGAATGGGGCAGACCTGTGTCCACTGAATTGCCGCGCGAATCCGTACTAAACGATTACTTACGCCGCATTCTCACCGCGCGCGTCTACGATGTCGCCCACGAGACGCCTCTCGACCGGGCGTCGAACCTCTCCGTCCGTCTGGGAAATGAGATTCTTCTTAAACGCGAAGACCTGCAGCCGGTGTTCTCCTTCAAGTTGCGAGGCGCGTATAACAAGATGGCCAGGCTCCCGGAAGAGGCCCGGTCTCTTGGAGTGATTACGGCATCGGCGGGGAACCACGCGCAGGGCGTGGCGCTGGCCGCGGAAAAACTGGGCTGCCGGGCGGTCATCGTCATGCCCGTCACAACCCCGCGTATCAAGGTGGAAGCGGTAAAGGCGCACGGCGGAGAGGTGCGCTTTCACGGAGAATCTTACGCGGAAGCCTACGCCTGCGCGCAAGAGATCGCCAGCCGCGACGGGCTGACCTTCGTTCATCCGTATGACGACCCGGATGTGATTGCCGGGCAGGGCACCATCGGCATGGAGATCCTGCGCCAGCACAGCGGGCCCATTCATGCCATTTTCGTGGCGATCGGCGGGGGAGGCCTGATTTCAGGCATCGCCGCGTACGTAAAAGCGCTGCGGCCCGAGGTTCGCATTATCGGCGTCGAGCCGGTGGAGGCGGACGCCATGGCGCGGTCCCTGAAACTCGGTGAGCGCGTGCGCCTCGAAACCGTCGGGCTCTTTGCCGACGGCGTGGCCGTGAAACAGGTGGGCGAAGAAACCTTCCGCCTTTGCCGCGAACTGGTGGATGAAGTCGTCCTCGTCAATACCGACGAGATCTGCGCCGCGATCAAGGACGTCTTCGAGGATACCCGTTCGATCCTTGAGCCTTCGGGCGCGCTTCCGATCGCCGGCATCAAACGCTATCTGGAGCGCGGACGCCTTACGCACGAGACCTTGATCGCCGTGGCTTGCGGCGCGAACATGAACTTCAACCGGCTGCGCTTCGTCGCCGAGCGCGCCGAACTGGGCGAACGGCGGGAAGCCATCTTCGCGGCCACCATTCCGGAGCGGCCGGGCAGCTTTCGCGCCTTCTGCAACATCCTTGGCGCGCGCCAAATCACGGAGTTCAATTACCGCTATTCGAGCGACCGCATCGCCCGCGTGTTTGTTGGCGTCGAGGTGCGGGACCGGGAGGCTTACCAATCGTTGCTGGGCGAGCTCGAGGCGGAACTCGATGAGGTTATCGATCTCACCGACAACGAGATGGCGAAATCCCATATCCGCCACATGGTGGGCGGACGGGCGCCCGAGATCCAGCATGAGCGGCTCTACAGCTTCGAGTTCCCGGAAAAGCCCGGCGCGTTGCGGCAGTTCCTGGAGCGGATGTCCGGCAACTGGAACATTAGCCTCTTCCACTACCGGAACC
>CAZXBZ010000199.1:0-6833 GCA_964639135.1 uncultured Solibacteraceae bacterium
CGCGCTGGCGCTTGTTCGCGGCGATTGCCCCGCGAATTCCTTTTGTGCCACCGCTCAGCGCGATTCCGCCTTGAGCCAGCGCACCTGGTAGCGCTCCAATTCCACGCGGAGATCACCGCCGCCATTCTTGATGCGCTCGCCATTGACCAGATCCACCCACGTGCGCGCGCCGCCATCCACCTGATCCGCCGAGACCTCGAACGTCCGGCGTGAGTTCGTGACATTCGTCAGACAAAGCACCAGGTGCTTTCCGTCCAGGCTTTCCCGGAAGACCGAGAAGATTGCCGGGGTAACGAAGAGCACCTTCTGCGAGGCCGCCGGATGGAAGGCCGGTGACGCCACGCGCGCCTTGATCATGTGCGTAAAGCGCTGCGCGATGTGCGCCGCGGCGGAAGCCGAATCCTGCAGTTGCTCGAACAGAGCCGGGGCGTTGATGGTGTTCCGGTTGATGCTGCGCGGGTCCTTGATATCGACCGGCGTGTCGGCGGTGACGTGCGCGCCGATGATGCTCGGCAGATATACCGCGGCCACGCCTTTCATGGCCAGCGCGATCGCGCGCGAGGCCAGAAAGCGGTCCACCTTGACGCCTGGGTCCTCGCCGTGATCGTCGGGGTTGATGGCGTTGTACCACGGGATGTTCAATTCGTATGGCGTGGTGGTGCCGTCGGAATTTGTGCGCATGGAAACCAGTCCGCCGTGGGCGTAGGTGCGGTTCACCAGTTGCTGCACTTCGTGCGGCGAGAGAATATTGCGCACCGGCAGCAGGCCGATGCCATCGTGCGAATCGAGAAAATTGAAGAAGGTCGTGGTGAGCGAGGGCGTGTGTAACGTATCCGCCCAGCGCGCGAGGTAGGTGCAATCGCCCGAGTGCAGGGTCCAGAGGACAAGAGGCGGCAGCGCGAAGTTGTAGACCATGTGCGCTTCGTTGTGCCCGTCGCCAAAGTAACTGACGTTATCCTCGTGCGGCACGTTGGTCTCCGTAATCAAGCCCACCGGAGGAGCCACGATGTCCATCACCGCGCGGAAAAACTGAATGAGCGCGTGCGTCTGCTCGAGGTGTGCGCAGCTTGTCCCGAGTTCGCGCCATAAGTAGGTGGCGGCGTCCAGGCGCAGGATGTCCGCGCCGCGCCGCACGTAGTAGAGCAGCACCTCGAGCACGCGGAACAGAACTTTTTCGTTTTTGTAGTTGAGGTCGATCTGGTCGGGGCTGAAGGTGGTCCAGACGTGCTTTACTCCGTGTAGCGTGGGGAAAGCCGTGAGCAGGCTCGAGGTGCGCGGCCGCAGGATCAGCCGCAGGTGGTCCGGACTGATCGCCTCTTTGGTCGAGAAGCTGATAAAGAAATTTTCGTATTCCGGATTGCCGTTCAGGAACTCCCTGAACCAGAGGCTTTCGGCGGAGATGTGATTTACAACGCCGTCGAACATCAGCCGGTGCGTCTCGCCGAGCTTTCGAATGTCTTCCCAGGTCCCGAGCCGCGGATCCACGCTCAGGTAATCGATCACGCTGAAGCCGCGATCCGACGAGTAGGGATAGAAGGGCAGCAGATGGACGACATTGAACGTGCCCGCGAAAACCTCGTCGAAAATCTGCCGGAGCATCACCAGTGGCGGCGTGCCGGGGCTGTGGATCAGATCTCCGTAAGTAATCGCCACCACGTCGCGTTCGGTGAACCGGGTGAGGTTGTCGAAGTTCCGTTCGCTTTCCCGCAGTGCCGGAGGTTTGTGCGCCACGTGGACTTGCAGAATCCGCTCCACCTCCGCGTAGCAGCGGGGCGCCTTCTCTTCACCGTAAAGAAACGTAAGGGTTTTAGTGAGGCGGTCCCGGCCTTCGCCGGGAATCTCAAACAACTCTCGCGTAAAATCCGGCCGTTCGTCGTAGAAGATGCGCCGTCGCCGAAGCGCGGATTTGCCCATTACCGCGCCTCCGCTTCCGGCTGAAGCGCGGCCGCGGTATCGCCGGATTCTCGAAGATGTTGCTCCAGCGCCAGCGTCGCTTCCCCGCAGATTTCGGCGTGGCGGGCTTTCCGGTCCTTCCGGAAGCGCTTGCGGCGTTCCTCGTCCAGTGAGGGCAGAAGGTCAAAGGTGATATTGGCGGGCTGGAAATGCGCCGGTTCCGCGTGGGTCAGGTAATGGCACAGCGAACCGAGCGCGGACGTACGGGGGAATGGCTGAAGTTCGCGGCCGGCGGCAAACGCCGTTGCATGGCGCGCGGCCATCAGTCCCGTGGCCATGGATTCGATGTAGCCCTCGACGCCACAAATCTGTCCGGCAAAAAAGACTCTGGGTTCGTTTCGCAACTGGAGGGTTTCGTTCAGCAGCAGCGGGGCGTTGATGTACGTATTGCGGTGAATTTGTCCATAACGCACAAACTCGGCGTGCTCCAGGCCCGGGATCATGCGGAATACGCGCTGCTGCTCGCCAAAGCGCAGATAATTCTGGAAGCCCACCAGGTTGTAGCTGTCCGCGCGGCTGTTCTCCTGCCGAAGCTGCACCGCGGCATGGGGCCAGCGGCCCGTGCGGGGGTCGGTAAGCCCCACGGGCTTCATCGGGCCGAATCGCAAAGTGTCCTTGCCGCGCCGCGCCAGTTCCTCGATCGGCAGGCACGATTCAAAGTACGGAATGTCGTCCGGAATGTGAGCGCTGTATTGCTGGGCTTCGCGGAGAGCCTCGATAAAGGCTTCGTACTCCTCCCGGTTCAACGGGCAGTTGATGTAATCCGCGCTGCCGTCCAGGCCCTTGTCATAACGGTTGGCCCGGAACGCAATATCCATGTTGATCGAATCCGCCCACACGATGGGGCTGATCGAATCGTAGAAGTAGAGCCGTTCGCCGCCGGCTGTCCTGGCGATTGATTCCGCGAGCGCATCGCTCGTCAGCGGACCGGAGGCCACAATCACCACTCCGTTCTCTGGAATCGCGAGAACCTCTTCGCGGTGAATTTTAACCAGCGGGTGAGCCTCGATGGCCGCGGTCACCTCCGCGCTGAACCGCTCGCGGTCCACCGTGAGCGCGTTCCCGCCAGGCACTCGCGTTTCCCCGGCTAGCCGCATCAGCAGGCTACCCATCCGCCGCATCTCCTGTTTGAGCTGCCACGGCGCGGTGTTTGGGGCATCGCTCTTGAGCGAGTTGCTGCAAACGAGCTCCCCGAACCCGCCCGTTTGGTGCGCGGGGGTCTGTTTGCCGGGCCGCATTTCGTAAAGGTGAACGGGCAGGCCGGCTTCGGCTACTTGCCAGGCCGCCTCACACCCTGCAAGCCCGGCCCCAACAACGATAATCGGCTCAGTCACGGTACGGAAATTCGACCACCAGTAGTGGACCCATTATACCGATGGCCGCCAGGTCTTCCGCGATCCCTGTTTTACCGCGCGGCGGGGCGCGGAACCCGGCGCCGGGGCCCGATTGACGCAATCGCGGTTCCTCCGTACACTTATATCGTTAGGCCAGCGCTCCTTCGCCCCGCCGCTATTCTCGTAAGTTATTGTAATCGAAGGACATACGCGACAGCCTGAGGATCGGTCTGGCAAGCATTTGATTGAGGAGGATTCACTATCGTGGCAGGAGCACGCCATATTTTTACCTCGGAGTCGGTATCGGAAGGTCACCCGGATAAGCTGGCCGATCAACTTTCCGATTCCGTTCTCGATGCCGCCCTTCGGGACGATCCTCGCAGTCGCGTCGCTTGTGAAGTGCTCGTGACTACCGGGCTCGTTCTGGTGGCCGGCGAGATTACAACGAAGAGCTACATCGATATACCCACCCTCGTTCGCGATGTGGTGCTCGATGTCGGCTATAACGACGCCCGGATGGGCTTCGATGGCAAGACGTGCAGCGTCCTCAATACCATCCAATCGCAGTCGCCCGACATTGCCATGGGCGTGGATACCGGCGGCGCCGGCGACCAGGGCATGATGTTCGGTTACGCCTGCAACGAAACTCCCGAGCTGATGCCGCTGCCGATTATGCTGGCGCACCAGCTTGTGAAGCGGAACACCGATGTGCGCCGCGCGGGAACCCTGAAGTTCTTGCGGCCCGATTCGAAGAGCCAGGTCAGCGTGGAGTATGAGGGCGGGAAGCCCGTCCGGCTCGAAGCGGTTGTGATTTCCACCCAGCACGACGACGACGTTTCCACCGAAGACCTTCGAGCGGCGGTGAAGGCCGAGATCATCGACCCCATCCTCCCCGCCGAACTGGTGGATGCCAATACGAAGATTCATATCAATCCCACCGGCCGCTTTGTGATCGGCGGACCGCACGGCGATACCGGCCTCACCGGCCGCAAGATTATCGTCGACACCTACGGCGGCATGGGCCGTCACGGCGGCGGTGCTTTCTCGGGGAAGGACCCAACGAAGGTGGATCGTTCCGCGTGCTACATGGCGCGCCACGTGGCGAAGAACATCGTCGCTTCCGGCTTGTCCACCCGCGCGGAAGTGCAGTTGGCGTATGCCATCGGCGTCGCCGAGCCGGTTTCCGTCATGGTGGATACCTTCGGCACCGGGCAAATCGGCGATGCGCGGATCGCCGAACTCGTTCGTGAGATCTTCCCGCTCACGCCCAAGGGCATCATGGATTACTTGAACCTGCGGCGGCCCATCTACCGCGACACGGCGGCCTACGGCCATTTTGGCCGGACGGGCGATAGCTTCCCGTGGGAAGCCACGTCGAAGGCCGCGGATTTGCGTTCGGCCGTGGGAGCGGCCGCGACCGCTTAGAGCCAAGCGATTACGGGCGGTGCTTCCATGCGCGGCGCCGCCCGAACCCTGGAATGCGGCCGGACACCGCCGGATAGCGGGGTCCGGAGCCTCGAACATGAAATCCAGACCCACATCCTCCGGCGGTTCCGCCGGGAATGACGCCAGCCCCGATCGAAAACACCCCTGAAAGAGGACACTTACCTTGGCAGACGATTGCAAGCGCACGCTAGAGATTAGCATCCCCGTCGAAGAAGTCGAGGCAACCACTCGCCACGTCGTGGAACACCTGAAGGAGCGGGTCAGAATCCCCGGCTTCCGCCCCGGTAAGGCTCCGGGCGATGTCGTTCGCGCACGGTTCAAGGACGAAGTGCGCCAGGATGTTCTCGATCATCTCCTGGGCCCGGCGTTCCAGCGGAAGGCAAAAGAGCTTTCGCTTGACGTGGCGGCGAGTCCATCCGTGAAGAATCTCCGCTTCGAGGAAGGCCAGCCGATTGAATTTACCGCGGAGTTCGAGGTGCGTCCGGAATTCGAACTTCAGGATTACAACAACCTCACTGCTCCTTACGAAGAACCGGCCGTAACGGACGAGGATGTTGAAGCGCGCCTCGTCGCGCTGCGCGAACAGCGCGCGGAATTGGTGAATGTGGATCCCCGCCCGGTGGAGGACGGCGATTTCGCGGTGATTTCCATCGAGAGTCTCTCCGACATTGGCACCGAGGAGCCCATCAAACAGGACGAGATGAACCTTGAAGTGGGCGGGGAGTACACACTGCCGGAATTCACGGAAAATGTCCGCGGCATGAGCCCCGGCGACGCCAAGGAATTCAGCGTGACTTACCCCGAGGATTACAGCGGAGAAAACCTCGCCGGACGCTCGGTAACCTATCACGTCTCGGTGAAGGGGATCCGCAAGCGCGAAATCCCCGAATTGAATGACGAATTTGCCCAGGATATGGGCGATTACAAGACCGTCGGCGATCTGAAAGATGGCGTGCGGCGCGCGCTCCATGAGGAACGGGAATACGTCGCTCGCGAGCGCGCCAAACAGGCGATCGTGCAGTCCCTCGGGGAAACTTACACTTTCCCGGTGCCCGAGGTATACGTGAACCAGCATCTCGAGAATTCCATACGGCGGCAGATGCGCGGCTTGGTCATGCAGGGCGTCGACGTGGAAAAGGCCGCGATCGATTGGGGCAAGGTGATCGATGAAGAACGGGAACCAGCCACAAAATCGGTGCGGGCCTACCTTGTCATCGAACGCATCGCCGCGGCGGAATCGATCTCGGTCTCCGAGCAGGAAGTGAACGACGAAGTGGCGCGAGTCGCCCGGCGGGAACGGGTGGCGCCGGCCGTGCTTCAGGAGCGCCTGGCCAAGGACGGCGGCTTGAACCAGATCGCGCAGCGCATACAAACCGATAAGGTTCTGGATCTGCTGTTCGAGCGCGCCACCAAGGTTCCACCGCCACCGCCATCCACCGAACCGGAGGCGGAGCAGGGAACGGCGGAGGCGGAAGCGGAGGCATAGCTCCGGTGGCGTGACGCTCAACCGGTCTTCACCACCGCGATGGATTTTTGCCGGCGGACAAGCTCGCGGGGAGTCTCGGCGGGACGGGGCGAATATCGGGAGAACCCGGCTCAAATCGCGACGGCGGGACTCCCGTTCGAGCGTAAGCTAAAGGCAGAGCGGCTTCACGGGCGGGCAGCAAGGCGATCCTAAATCGAAACCTCATGGTTTTGTGCTAACGAAGAATGAATAAAGCGATTAGAATGGTTGCAGGTGAAGCACTAGATTCTAGTCGAAACTTTACTTGGTAGGTCCCTTGTCCAACGAGTCTCACGAATCGCTGTCGATAAGATCTTTTTCAGATGAGCTTTGGCTGGCTCGCCGCGGTGCCGCCACAAGTTCCGTGCGTCGCGCGTTGACGGGAAGCGATAACGGTGAGGCCGTAATCGATGGGGGTATGGCTTGAAACGGACGGGAACAATGGACACATTGCGCTGCTCTTTCTGCGGCAAAACCCGGGACCAGGTTGGCAAGCTCATTTCCTCCCCCAGCGATTACCCCCGGGCTTACATTTGCGACGAGTGTGTCGGCGTCTGCAATTCAATCCTCGAGGACGACCAGGCGGAATCGACGCA
>CAZXBZ010000200.1:0-6818 GCA_964639135.1 uncultured Solibacteraceae bacterium
CGAAAGGATAAGGAAAGCATCATTGAGGGGATGGATGCGGGAGCCGACGACTATTTAGCCAAGCCCTACATCCTGGACGAGCTCGCGGCGAGAATTCGCGCCGGGAAGCGCATTCTGCATCTGCAGGATGAGCTGATGAAGGTTCAGGAAGCCTTGCGTGAAGAGGCAATGCGAGACCCGCTCACGCACCTTTGGAACCGCAGAACCATCTTCAACCAGCTGGAAGCAGAATTGACGGCCGGCAGGACTACCGGAAAATCCGTGGGCGTCATTCTGGTGGATCTCGATCATTTCAAGCAGATCAATGACAACGAAGGCCATCTTTTCGGAGATTATGCCCTGCTTGAAGCCGTAAAGGCCATGCAAAGCGCGATGCGCCCCACGGATTTCATCGGCCGTTTCGGTGGTGAAGAATTCCTGATGGTGATCCCCAGCTGCGGTTTTGACGATACCATCCGCGCGGCGGAACGCATTCGCGCCTCCGTCGAGGCTGTCCGCTTGCGCAAGGGAGATGGCTTCGTGCGGGTGACAATCAGCGCCGGCTGTACGGCTTCCATACCCACCCGCGACGACAGCCTGGAGGCCATGCTTCGGGCCAGTGACGAAGCTCTCTATGAATCGAAGCGCCAAGGCCGCAACCGGGTCTCCGCGTTACCCATGGATTTGTATGTCGCCAGCCTTCGAGGCAGGGGTATCTAAGTTCGAGAGGCGGCGCTTACGGTGTGGTAGGGCAGACTCCCCCGGGTTCGCGCGGGCGGGTCGAACCTATTCTCTTGCCGCGCGCTCTTTCGGCTCAAAATGGCTCAGCGACGCCAGATAATTGCGGAGCCCATCGAATACGGCACGCGCTACAGTCTGCCGGTATTCCGAAGTCTGCAGCAAAGCCACCTCCGCCTTGTTGCTCAGAAACCCGATTTCCACCAGAATCGAGGGCATCTCCGCCCCAATCAACACGATGAAGGGGGCGGATTTCACCCCCCGGTTCCTTTTCGAGGTTCCCGTGGATTTCTGAGCCTTGAACATCGCGCCTTGCATCTTCGCCGCGAAATCCCGCGATTCATCGCGTTTGTCTTTCAGTGCAATCTTCTTCACGATGTCCTGGAGGTCCGCCACGGATTTTGACGCGGAGGCATTCTCTCTCGCGGCCAGATCCATGGATTCGCGAGAGGTTGTGAAGTCGAGATAAAAGGTCTCCGGTCCGCTTGCCAGACGGAACGGCGATGAATTCGCATGCAGCGAAACAAACAGGTCGGCGCGGTGCCGGTTAGCAAACGCCGTGCGCTCCTCGAGCGCGATGAATTCGTCTTCCTCGCGCGTCAGCAGCACTTCGCTGTCAAGATTTTCTTCGACGAGTTTCTTGACGCGCTTGGCGATATCCAGCATCAGTTCCTTTTCGACCAGGCCGTTCACGCCGGTGGTGCCGTGGTCCTTGCCGCCATGGCCGGGGTCGAGCACTACCTTGCCGATCTTCAATCCCAGAGCGCGTGTGAGGCTTTGCTGGCCGCTGGCCGTGCGCGTCGCCGGTTTCGCGACCGGAGTAGCGGCGAGATCTTCCACGGCCGCCTTGGTCGTGGAAGCCGTCACGGCGGCCGGACCTGAAGCAATATGCGCGGCGGTTTCGGCGGCCGGCGGCTTGGCGGCCGGGCTGGATGCCGCTTCGGCTGCCCCGGCGGCGGGCGCTGGAGTGGTGCTGGGCCGTGCCGTTGCCACTGGAGTCTCCGGAGCCATTGCGGCGGGCGAAGCCGTTACGGGAGGCACGGCCGCTGGCGATTGTGCCGCGGGTGATTGCGCCGCGAGATGGTCCGGGTTTGCTCCGCCACTCCGGCTTACTTCCAGTTCTCCGCCCGGCTTGCCGTGCGCGCGAACCTCGATGATTAGCCGCGGCGGGTTTGCGAGTTGAGAAGCTTCGAATTCATAGTCCCCGGTGAGATCGAGCACAACTCGCGAGATTCCGGGTGAATTCTCGGCAAATCGAATCTGTTTCAGGAGGCGGTCGTTAACCGCGATCACACGCATCCGGCTCGGTTCTTTTATGCCATCGGCGGTAAGCTTCGCGCCGGGAAGATCAAAGAACACACGGGGTGGGTTTTCGAGCCGCGCCCACTTGTAGCGAAATTCTCCATCGAGCTGAATCACTACCCGCGTCACATCGCCGAGGCTCCAGAAGCGTATTTCCTCGAGTGAGAGCGCGCGAGCGCCAACCGCGGCCATTAGCAGGCAAAACGCAATCGCCACCCGCCTGGCTTGCCATCCGCAAATGCTTCTCATCGCTTCCGCTTGAAATGCCATGCCACCGCCCGCGGTATGGAGACTTCTACTGGATGGTCTCCAGGTGAAGCCGCCCTTCGCTATCCGTGTACATCCGCACCGCCGTATTACGCGACGCCGCAATCCTGGTTTCCCGCGTCAAATCTCCTTCGGCAGGCTCGGATTCCAAGCCTTCCGCGCGGGAGGGTTTTGCCGGTTCACCCAAAAGCGCGGTATCCGCCGTCCCGGAGAAACCGCCATTCAGGTTTCGTGTTACCTTCCTGACATATTCCCGTGTTTCCCGATAGGGGGGGATACCGCCGTGGCGTTCCACCGCGCCCTCACCGGCATTATAGGCGGCTAGCGCCAAGGGCAGGTTTCCCCGAAAACGTTCCGTCAGAGACTTCAGGTAACGGACTCCTCCATCGATATTCTGGCTGGCGTCGAAAGGGTTTTCCACGCCGTACCGGCGGGCCGTCGCGGGGATCAACTGCATCAGGCCAAGAGCGCCTTTGGGCGAGATGGCCTTCTGCTCGTAATTGCTTTCCGCTCGAATCACGGAGTGAACGAGCTTCGGATCCACCCCATGCTTGCGCGCGGTCTCGTCAATGAGTCCGCGGATTTCCTCGCGTTTTACCGATGGGGTCCGCTCGGCGGCGCGGCGCGCGGCGCGAATCGCTTCCCGGTCTCGAGCGCTGCTTGCCTTGGATGCGACACCTGAACCCGCGCGCACTCTTACCAGCCGGCCCGTCTCCTGATCCACCAGCACCGTGGAGACGCGCCGCGCCGCCGTCACGGGACGCTGTTGCCCGGCCGGATTCGTCTCCGCGGGCGCAAGCGCCTTTCCGGCGGCCGGAGAAGCGCTCGTAATGACCGCCGCCGGAGATTCGGAGGCCCGAAGATCAAGGTGCGCGAGAATCGTCATGGAAAGAAGAAGCAAACAGATTCTCAAGAACTTGTTTGTTTCCACTTTACCAGCGTACTCGATCTTTCCCAAGAGCATTTGTTCGAACTCGAATGTTACCATGCAATTGGCATGCCTCTTGGCTACGTCCTGGTGGGGGGCAAGAGCACCCGAATGCGGCGCGACAAAGCGTTGCTCCCGTGGTACCAGCAACCCCTTTTCGCGCACCTTCTCGATGTCCTGACGCCGCGCTGCGGCCAGGTCACGCTGCTCGGATCGAACCGCCGGGAGTTCGAGGGTTACCGCGTCCTTCCGGATGCATACCTGGACATGGGTCCGCTCGGCGGCATTTTGAGTGCCCTGGGGGATCCTGGGGAAAGCTGGCGGCTGGTGATCTCCTGCGATACTCCATTGGTCAGCGGTGCGCTGGTGGATGAGTTGATCGCCGAGGCCGCGATCGCTCCAGCCGAAGAAGCGGACCTGGTGCTGCCCCAGACCCCCGATGGACGCTTGCAGCCTCTCTGCGCTCTGTGGCATCCGCGCGTGAAAGCGTTGCTTGAAAATCATCTTGCCCGGCTCGCCGCGGCCCCTGGTTTCAAACGCTCCGAACTTGGCGTGCAACGGTTTATCCGTTTGCTGGCCGTCAGGCGCTTCTCGCCCCGGAATGCCGGAGAGTTGCACAATATCAATACCGTGCGCGATTACCTCGCGGCTCTTGGAGGCCATGCCGGCCCATCTAGCTGAGCGGACAGCGTCCGCGGCTGCCAGCGTTCCCGCGGCAATGGGCGCGGACGATGCACAATGAGAGGAAGCGGTGACGCCGCCCCTATTTGCCGATGTCATCACCCGGCCACCACCAATCGCTCTCCAGTTTGACGGCCCATCCGGATGCCCGTTCGGGCACGGCGTCCGGCGCTATGGGCGCGCCTCTCAGCCACTATCTCGAATTCCAGCACGTATACAAGACGTTTGATCGGCCCATTTTGGTTGATGTGAGCTTTCATGTGGATAACGGAGAGACCGTTGCCATCATCGGCCGCTCGGGCGTGGGCAAATCCGTCTCGCTCCAAACCATCATGGGTTTTCTCAAGCCCGATAAGGGCCGGGTGATCGTGGGATACCGCGATGTCACGGATTATACGGAATCCGAGTGGCGCGAGGTGCGGAAGAAAGTAACGATGGTCTTTCAATCCGGCGCGCTCTTCGATTCTCTTACCATCGGGGAGAACATCCTCTTTTCCCTCGAACTTCGCGAGGATTACGACGATTCAAACAAGATGGATGTCGTCAGGGGCCTTCTGCGGATGGTGGATCTCGAGGACGCCATCGACATGTATCCCGCGGATATCTCGACGGGGTACAAGCGGGCCGTCGCCATCGCCCGAGCTCTCGCGGCGCAACCCGCCTGTATCCTTTACGATGAGCCCACCACCATGGTGGATCCCATCATGTCGAGCCATCTCAGCACTCTGATGGTGCGCCTGAAGACTCAACTGAAGCTCACCTCCATCGTGGTTACCCACGATCTGGACCTCATGAACCAGGTAGCCGATCGCGTGGTTTTTCTGCACGACGGCCACGCTATTTTCAGCGGACCGGTAAAGGATCTGTACCAGTTCGATCATCCTCACGTGCAGGAGTTCCTCCACCTGGACGAGGTCTCCATGGACCTCACGCATTACGCCTCCACGGATCGCTGAACGCCCCCGCCCGGTGCACCGCGGCCGTTGGGAGCGTCCGGCGCATTTGTCTCCCGCTAGCTGTTTCGCGCCGGGCAATGATACGATCCTGGGTTCGCGGCCGCGAGGGGAGAGAACCGTTGCGCCGCGGGTGTCATCGAACACGCATCGGGGCTATCCGGTGCAGGGAGCATTCGAGAAACGAGGGCAGGGAAGATGAGCGTTGTCGCCGGAGTGGATTTTGGAACCTTGAGCGTGAGGGTGTCGATCGTCGATAGCGGGCGCGGAAGGCTCGGAAGCGGTATTTCAAAATATCCGTTGCACCGGAAGCCGGAAGATCCGGATTTCGCCACCGAGAGCCATGCGGATCACGTAAAGGCGCTCCTTGAAGCCATGCGCGAAGCGCTCGCCGCCGCCGGGGTTGGAGGCGAACGGATTGAGGCCATGGCCATCGACACCACCGGTTCGAGCGTCATTCCGGTGGACGCGAATCTCGAACCTCTCGACGATTATGCTCTTTGGTGCGACCACCGTGCCTGGCGTGAAGCCCTGGAGATCACGGCCAAGGCGCATGAGCTGAAGCTTCCGGCGATCGAGTGGTGCGGCGGAACCTATTCGAGCGAATGGGGTTTCTCGAAGCTCCTCTACTGGCTGCGCCACAACCCGGAGAAGCGCGCGCGCTTTGCCACCGCGCTCGAACACTGCGATTACATTACCGCGGTGCTTTGCGGGATCGCCCGGGTGGAAGATCTGCCTCGCGGCGTTTGCGCGATGGGGCATAAGTGGCTGTGGAATGAGAGCCTTGGCGGCTTGCCTTCGGAGGAATTTCTGGTTGCCGTCGATCCGCTGCTTGCCGGAGTTCGAGAGAAAATCGCCGCCGGCCGCTACGCCGCCTCGGATAAGCTGGCCGGGCGACTCTCCCCGGAGTGGGCTGAAAAACTGGGGCTGCGCGCTGGAATCCCCATCCCCATCGGAGCGCTCGATGCCCATTGGGATGCCATCGGCGCCGGATGCCGCTTGGGCGATGTGGTGAACGTGATTGGCACCTCCACCTGTGTGATGGCGATCAGCGACGAGAAGAACCTGATTCCAGGGGTCTCCGGCGTGGCTCCCGGCTCGGTGCATCCCCACAAGACCGGCATTGAAGCGGGTCTGTCGGCCACCGGCGATCTCTTTGATGCCATCGCGCGGCGCGCGAACACCACCATTGCCGTGCTCTCCGAGGGGCTTGACCGCTACGCGGCCGGGCAAACCGGCCTGCTGCGGCTGGCCTGGGACAATGGCGACCGCACCGTGCTGATCAACCCGGAATTGGGTGGTGTCACCCTGGGCTGGAATCTGGCCCACACCGCGCAGGATGAACTCTTCGCGGCCATTGAGAGCACGGCCTTCCACACTCGCGTGATTCTGGAGCGCATGGAGGCGTACGGCACGCCCATCCACCGCGTCATCAACGGCGGAGGCATTCCCCAGCGCAACGAGGTCTTGAATCGCGTTTATGCGAACGTGCTGAACAAACCGGTTCTGGTGCCGGAAACCGAGGTTACGAGTCTCGGGTCGGCGATCTTTGCCTTTCTGGCCGCGGGCACCTTCAACACAGTGGAAGAAGCACAGGACGCTCTTTGCCCGAGCTTCCGCGCCGTCCAGCCAGACCCCGCCACCGCGGCTGCATACGAGCGGCTTTACGGATCCTTCAAGAAGCTCTACTTCGCGCTTGGGGAGAGGAACGCCGAAGCCGCGCCGCTCGGCGACATCCTGCCCGAGCTGCGCGCAATCGCCGAAGAGGCGAGAGCCAAGAGCGACTCCGCCTAGCTTTCCGGAACTTCCAGAGTTCACGATCTGACGCCGATACCGTCACACGGGCGTGCGCCGCATGCCGGCGCATGCCCGTGTTTTTCAAACTTTTCATAGAACAAAGCGATAGTACTGTGTCGTCGCGATGGCGATCGAGCGGTAATTCTGATGTGCAGGATTGTAGTGCATGAGTG
>CAZXBZ010000201.1:0-3061 GCA_964639135.1 uncultured Solibacteraceae bacterium
ACCATAGCGCGCGAGTCCGCCCGGCGCTCGTCTCCCGGAGCCGATCGAGGCAATGCCCTTATCCGGCTCGATGACGTCCCCTTGCCCGCTCAACAGAAACGTGTTCTCTTTATCGGCCACCAGCAGCATGGCTTCGAGGTGCCGGAGCACCTTATCCGTGCGCCAGTCTTTCGTGAGTTCCACCGCCGCTCTCGCGAGGTTTCCGTTAAACTGTTCCAGCTTCACCTCGAAACGCGAGAACAGGGAAAACGCATCGGCCGTGGAACCGGCAAAGCCGGAAAGAACACGGTTCTGGTACAGCCGGCGCAGCTTGTTGGTGGACGCCTTGATCACTTCATGGCCAAGGGTGACCTGGCCGTCGCCGGCCATCACCACATGCCCATCGCGCCGTACGCAGAGAATGGTTGTTGACTTGATCGGAGGGTACATCGAGACCCCTTTATTCTCGCATAAGGGGGTTCCGGCGGTTCCGGCCGGAGACCGGCGACAGCCTGGAAAAGCCGCCGGAGGCGCAAGGGGACCCGGACGCCGGTGGCCGCCCTTGCGGTTGACACGAACGCGAGTGGTTTGTTCCCCTTGATGTAACGTTCCCCATGCGCTATTTTTCTCGAAATTCCCCGCGGGAAACGCACCGGGTCCTTCTCGTGGAAAGCGGGCCCCGGGAGCTCGTCACGCGCTTCCTGCCAGTGCTTCGGAAGGTTTGCGGGGAAGCGGTGGAAGTAGACGTATTTTCATGTCTTCCCCTCCCCGGCGAGGAATATGAAGCTCCAATCCGCGACTTTTATCAAAGCCAGGATTTCCGCGGACGCCTCCAGCGGGCGGATTTGATCCGGCGGCTCCGGGCGAACGGCTATCAAGTGGTCGTGATATTTTGCGCCAATTCCCCGCTGTTGTTGCGATGGAAATGGGCGCTGGCGCTTCGGCTTCCGGCAAAAGTGCTGATCGCTAACGAGAACGCCGATTGCTTCTGGCTCGATGCCGCTCACTGGCGTCAAGCGAAGAGTATGCTGGCGGAACGCTCCGGATTGCGAGGTTCTGGATTTTTCAGAATGCTGGCGCAATTATTTCTGTTCCCCTGGGTTCTGCTCTATCTCCTCCTGTTTGCGCTGTTCGTCCACGGGCGCAGCCGGCTGCGGCTCCTTTTCGGTTAGCTCCTTTTCGGTTAGCGGCCCTCCTCTCGACTATCCTAGGAGGAGAACGGGAATCCGTTGGAGGCAGGTAAGCGAATGAAAGCGATTCAGATTCATCAGCATGGCGGCCCGGAAGTCCTGGTGTTGCGTGAAGTAGCGCCTCGCGGCCCGTCCGAAGGCGAGATCGGGGTGCGCGTTCATGCCGCCGGCGTGAACTTTATCGATGTCTACCAGAGATCCGGCTTGTATAAGAATGAGCTGCCGTTTGTTCCTGGTTCCGAAGGCGCGGGCGTTGTGGAGGCGGTGGGCGCTGGGGTGGACGACTTTGCAATTGGGGACCGGGTGGCATGGTGCATGTCCCCTGGAGGGTATGCGGAATACGCCGTGATTCCCTCCCGTTTCGCCGTGAAGCTTCCCGACGCCGTCAGCTATGAGCTGGGCGCGGCCGCGATGCTGCAGGGGCTGACGGCACACTACCTGGTGAAGTCCACATTCCCATTGGCGGCGGGACAAACCGCGCTAGTACACGCGGCGGCCGGTGGCGTGGGGTTGCTTCTGGTGCAGATGGCCAAGGCTCTCGGAGCAACCGTGATCGGCACCACGTCCACCGAGGCGAAGGCGGAACTCGCGCGGAATGCCGGCTGCGACCACGTGGTGCTCTACACCAAGGAAGACTTTCTCGGCGCCGTGAAGCGCCTGACCGGCGGCGACGGAGTCAGCGTGGTCTATGACTCGGTGGGCGCCTCGACCTTCGAGGGGAGCATGAAGTCTCTGCGCCCTCGGGGAATGATGGTCTCGTTCGGGCAATCAAGCGGTCCCGTGCCGCCAATCGCGCCGCTTCTGCTTTCCTCCGGAGGGTCCCTTTATTTAACGCGCCCGGTCCTGACGCACTACATGCTCGACAGGGATGAGGTCAGTTGGCGCACGGGAGAATTATTCGGAATGCTGGCCGCCGGCAAGCTCCACGTCCGGGTGGATAGCCGTTACGCTCTCGCGGATGCCGCGCAAGCCCATATTGCACTCGAATCCCGCAAGACAGCGGGCAAGCTCATCCTGGAGCCGTAACTCACCATTTCCGGGGACCCGAGACCTGTGCCGCTCGCGGGAATGCGAACACGCGGGCGAGCGGCTCGGCGCGACGTCCTCCTGTGATATCTTTCGAAGCGTAAGAGGTTATTTCAGATGTCATTACCCACTTTTTCTCGGCGTTCGTTTTTTGGCGGTCTCGCCGCCGCGCCCGTGTTGCTGACCGCGGCCGGAAAGAAGGTGCCCGTCGGCCTGGAACTCTATTCCGTCCGGGATATGATGGCCAAGGACGAAATCGGGACCGTGAAACAGGTCGGCGCGCTCGGCTACGAATGCGTCGAATTCTACGGTCCGTATTTCCAATGGACGGTGGAGCAGGCGAAAGAAATGCGCCGCGTGCTGGATGGCACCGGAATGAAGTGCCATTCCACGCATAACGCTTCCTCAAACCTGGAACCGGCGAACATTCAGAAGGCCATCGAACTGAATTCCATTATCGGAAGCACGATGGTGGTGGCGGCCAGTTCCGGCCTGCGGTCCGAGGAGCAAAAGACTCTGGACGGCTGGAAACGCGTGGCCGAATTGCTGAGCGCCGCCGACGCCACCTTGAAGAAATCCGGGATGCGCGCGGGCTACCACAACCATGGCACGGAGTTCCGCGCGATCGATGGCACGCTCCCGCTGCAGGTGATCGCTCAGAACACTCCGAAGAGTGTCGTGCTTCAACTCGACGTCGGCACGTGCGTGGAGATGAAACAGGATCCGGTGGCATGGATTAGGCGGCATCCTGGCCGGATTCGCTCCATCCACTGCAAGGAGTGGAGCCCCGAGAAAGGGTACAAGGTGCTGTTTGGCGATGGCGCCGCGCCCTGGAAAGCGATCTTCGCGGCCGCGGAAAGTGCCGG
>CAZXBZ010000201.1:3071-6799 GCA_964639135.1 uncultured Solibacteraceae bacterium
TACCTGATCGAACAGGAGGGTTACAGCTGGCCCTCAATGGAGACCGCCAAGGCTTGCCTTGCGAACTACAGAAAGCTGCGCGCTTAGCACGAAGGTTACAGGGCGAAACCGGCCGGCCCTCAGGCCGGCCGGTTTCGCCGATAGTGCTGTTGGGGAATGGCGTCATTTCAGCCGTTCCGGCCCCGCTCGAAGGCGCCGCCAGCCGGTTAACTCACCACGGCCTGGCTCACATGCCTGACCGTCGCGATCACCCTCTCATAATCCATGCGCAGCGGCCCCAGAACCGCGAGCCGCGTTAACGAACCGTCCGTGAGAAGAACGCTCGTGCCGATCAGGCTGAAATCGCTCAGCACTGGATGAATCTCGTGCAAACCCACTTGCACCGCGATTCCATCCTGGCTGGAGGCCAGAAACAGATCCAGCAAACGCAGCAGCCGGGATTTCTCTTCCAGAGTCTCAAGCAGGTGCTTCAGTTTCTCCCTGGTTACGTGGAATTCGAGAGCCACCAGGTGAGATGCACCTTCAATGAAGACTTCCGGATCGAGATCGATCGTGAGTAAACCCATCCGATAGAACAGGCTCAACCGCTTCAATAGTTGGTCATACGCCGCGCTATCCACCGCGAGCCGCCGTTCGAGTTCCGTGCGCGCATGCAGCAGCGAGAGTCCGCTCAGATGATGGTTTACGTAATTCCGGATGCTGTTGAGTTCATCCTGCGAAACGGCCTCGCCCAGGTTCACCACTTTGTTGTGGATGGTCTGGTCTTCGGTCACCATCACGATCAGCACGCGATCCTCGCCAAGAGATACGAGCTCCACGCGGTCGAGCATGGCGGAAAAGGATGGAATAGCCGCCGCGATCCCGACGTTGCGCGTCATTCCGGTCAGAATGTGGCAGGTCTGTTCCGCTCGCTGCGCGGCATTGCCCGCGCCGGAGAACTGCGAGCGCAGGCGATCCATCTGCGCCAGGGGAAGGTTGCGCGGAACGAGACTCTGGACATAGCGTTGAAACGCCTTGGCCGTGGGGATACGGCCGGCCGAGGTGTGCGGCTGCTCCAAATATCCCGCATCCACCAGGTCGGCCATCACGTTGCGGATCGTCGCCGCGCTGAGATTGTCCCGGCGGACGCGCGCAATCGCGCGCGAAGCGACAGGTTCCCCCGTCGCGATGTACTCGCGGACGATGGCCTGCAGAACCTCGAGGCTCCTGGTGCTTAATTCAGACGCATGCCTCATCATTACCACTGAACGCGGCGAAGATATCCTTATCGCCGCCTCCCTTAATTATAGGGAAACCTACTATACCGAACCAAGTTCGTCAAGTCGGAGCGAGGGTGGCGTCGCAAGGATGCCGCGCCTCTTCAGAAGGAAAAACTGAACTCGCCCTGGACAAAAGTCCAGCGGTCTTTGGTTTTATACGCGGCAAGGTCGCCCAACGGCTGGCCGTTGGTGTCTCCGCGAACTACCTTCGTGCTCATGCCCACCCAGAAATTGCGTCCCCGATTGAGGGCGCCCCGGAAACCGGCCAGGCCATAGTAGCCCCAGCCGCTGCGGGAGCTGCAGATGGTGCATGGAATACGGTAGTAGTCGCTGGGCTGCCGGAGCACTTCCGAATAGCGCATGTAGTTGCCTCCGCCGCCGCCGAACACCTCGAACCGGCCGGTTTCGCCGAGCGGCAGAATCACCCGTCCGCCGAACGGCACGAAGTACTGCCGGTCATTAATCTCGAGCAGGCCGAACTGATCGTCGCGCACGAAGGTCCGGATATCCGCGGCGCCGAACACGGTTTCAAAGCCGGTATCCACCTGGAAGTTGCGCGCGAAGCGGTAGCCGAAACCGAAATTGAAGTTGGGCGCCGACGTGAAGCCGATTTTCAGATCTTCCTGGGGAACAACCGCTCCGGCCCCAACGATGAAGTTGTACTTACCGAAGTAATCCTGAGCGGTGGCCGGCCTGACGGCGGCGAGGATCCCAATGGCTATCCAGCACAAGGCAAGCAGAGATTTTCGCATGACAACCTATAAACGAAGACGCGGTTCGTGGCGTGCGCTGTTTCAACAATGGTAAACAGCCTGCCTTGCGCGCAGTAAACAGAGGCGCCAAAACAGCTCTCACCGCCTTGATCCGTGAACCTCGCGGCCAGCCGGGGCTCCCCTCCGCGATAGCCGGTCTCCGCGAGGGATGGAGCCGTTCGCCTATTTCCTGTCTTTGGCCCTAAGCGGCGTTTTCAGCAGCCAGAGACCGCCGACCAGGGAAAGCAGCGCGCCCAGGACTAAATAAATCGCAAAACGAAACTCGTCTTCGCCGCTGAACCGGTAGTTCGACAAAAAGTAGCCGCTGATCAGGAGGTAAGCCACCACCACCGTCCAAATCATATAGAGAAAACGAAGGATGCCCTTGAATGCAAGAAACACCAGAAGAAGCCCTATCACCCCGAGAGCGGCCAGCCAGCCGACCAAGGCGCCCTCCGTCCAGGGGAGCATGCCGAACTCGAGCGAGGAACCGGCGGATGAATAGCCCACAATCGCGAGCGCCAGCATCAGCAAAGCAAGCAGGAGTTGAAACAGCAGGCTGTAAATCCGAACCAGAAACGAGATTACCTTCACCAGTGGCCTCCAGAAATCGACAACAAATCAGCTTATCAGGCGGATCGCCCTAGAAATAGCGCGCATGACAAACTCTTGCCACTCGAACGCGCGAACGGGCAAATGTCCATTTTTCCACTGCTTTGCGTAGAAGTGAAGTAGCGCGAGGCGGATTTCTTGCTATATTTGCCATCCAATCGCACTCTTAGCACGTGATCGGCGCTCTCAGTGGATCGCTTGAGGACGAAATCCGCCTCAGATCGTCATGGAAAGGAACCCGCCGTCCACGCGGAGGATCGAGCCGGTAACGAACGACGCCGCCTTGTCCGACGCCAGGTAAATCGCCGCTCCCACCAGCTCCGAAGACTCGCCGAAACGGTTCATCGGCGTATGGCCAAAGATCGAGGCGATACGCTCCTCGGTGAGGATCTTGCGGTTCTGTTCCGCGGGAAAGAAGCCGGGCAGAATCGCATTGACACGCACCTTGGAAGTGGCCCATTCGCGCGCCAGAAACTGCGTGATCTGGTTCACGCCGCCCTTGGTGATGCTGTAAGTGAAGACTTTCGAAAGCGGCGGTCCCGAGGAAGCGGAGGAGATATTGATAATGGAGCCGCCGTGGCCCGATTCCACCATTTGCTTGCCGAAGACCTGGCAGGCGAGGAATACGCCCTTCAGGTTCACATCCATGATCCGCTGCCACTCCGTCTCGCTGATCTCGAAAAACGGCGTCGCGGAATTGATGCCGGCGGCGTTCATGAGGATATCCACCGGACCCAGCTCGCTCGAAACGCGCTCCAGGCCCCGCTCGAGATCTTCCTTCCGGGTACAATCGACAGCCACGCCGATCGCTTTGCGGCCCAGCGCCCGGATCTCCGCGGCCCGCGCATCCGCGTGCTCCTGGTGAAGGTCGAGGATCGCGATATCGGCGCCGGCCTTAGCGAATCCGATCGCCATTTCCCCCGCCAGGACGCCGCCCCCGCCGATGACCACCGCATTCTTGCCTTCGAGCGAAAACATGTCAAGGTTACTCATGAGAATCCTCCTCTGGAATTATCGGTCTGCGCGAAGGGGCTCGGAAGGCTCCGTTTCCGCGTCGGGCCTGAAAGATCACTAAATGGTTTTTGTCACTTTATTCAGCGTGCGC
>CAZXBZ010000202.1:0-6793 GCA_964639135.1 uncultured Solibacteraceae bacterium
CTACCGGGGAGATAACACTGCGTTTCTAGTATTTATGAGTGTTGCCTCAAGTGATTCTTTAGGTAATTCACGGATAATCGGGTTGACAATCCAGCCAAGCCCCGTGGGTACGCTTCGCGATAGCGACACCGCGCGGCACTCCACATAGACACCGCCGTCCGCCTCTTCCCAGCTCCAATAGGAATTCAAGTTCCAGAGAAAGCCTTGCCCTTCCCCCTGGGCAAGTTCCTGCTCGCCCGTTTCCCCGGCGTGCTCCACCTCATTCATTTTCGTGGAGCGGGCAATCGAATAGCCGGCCTGCTTGGACAGATCCCGGAACGTGGTCGTATATTCACTCGCCAGGATCACCGTCAGAATTTTCTTCTTGCGCAACCGCAAGGCCGAACGAAACTCATTGCCATTCCTCGATAGCAGCTTCGAGCCGGTCACTTCGGGTTTGAAGTACTCCTTGTGACGGTCGAAATCCTGCAAAACCGCCTTGACGCGGGCCGCGCTTCCGCCCGGAATGAAGATGGCGCCCAGCCAGTCGTGAATATACGCCGAGCCGGTATCGACCGGGTTCGGCTCGGCGCCTGGTTTGACAAGCACTTTGTTACGGGAGCGTTTGACGCCTTCGCGCAGGGAGACGGCCCTGCCCGCGCCGATGCGGGCAAGCGTCTCCCGCTCCACCCGGTGGTCGTATGAAGCAAACACCGCCGCCGCTTCCGGCGTGAGACTGGCCGCGAAAAGCGGAGCGCTTACCAGCAAGAGCGCAATGACGGGAAAACTCTGGAGTATGGACACGTAATTCAACATACGCGCCAGACTGCCCCGGGATTTCGGCCGCGCGCCTTCGCGGCCGGAGATTCCCGGGAATGGAACCCTCGCCTGGTGGCGCACGGCGTCATACACCGGGATGCGAAAAATCCAACGGGGAAAGAGTGCTGATTTTTTCCGCTCCGATCAGCGGTGTCAGCTCGGGAAGATCGAGCGCCGTCAGCAAGCCGGGGACAATGAGGTTCTCCATGCCGCGATAGAGGTCCGCGTTCACGAGATCGTCGAACGACTTCATGGAGCGTTCCGTGGTTACGCGAATCACCGACGGGTCGATCGCCGCCGCGAACAGAACAAGCGGCCCCGCCGTTCCCTGCCCGTAGAGCGAGACCGAGCCGGATTCGACCTCCGGCCGGGTCTTGAGATAACGCAGTGAGGCGAGGATGTCATTCACCTGCATCCCCGCCAGACTTTCGCCTAACAGCCAGGTTCGCGCGGCAAGCTGATAAAGAGCGTCATAACCGCTCTTGCCAGAATCCGGCGCGGCTTCTCCCATACCGCGCGGATCCACCGCCAGCACCACCTGGCCGGATAGAGCGAGAGCGAGGGCGTTCCACTCTCCATCCGTATTGGCTTTCCCGGCTGAACTTACAAAAATTACACCCGGTTTCCTGTTCGCACCCGGAGGCAAATACAGAAACGCGGGAACGCGGATACCGGGTTCGGTTTCAAGCTCGAGTTTCTCGACCCGTACCGTCCCGGATTCGGCGATACCTTTCGATACGGCTCGCGGCACGCCTTCAAGCAGGCGCATCTGTAAAGCACTCCGCACGGTTTTGGCGGTCAGCGGCGTATGCTCTTGCACCCGCTGCCTTTGCCGCCTCAGCGCCGCCGCGTACTCGCGGTTCAATTCCCGCGTCGTGCGGCTTCCGATGCTGGTCTGCAACTGGCCGCTCGGCGTGGCGGCAAGCGCCGCCGCGCCGTCCAGTTTGGGTGCCCCATGCTCCTCGCCCGCGAGCTCCGGCATGCCGAAGGCACGGCCAAGCCACATGTAGGCGCCCTCGCGCAGGGGCGCGCTCCAGCCGTGCTCCTGGTCGGCGGTCACCTGATGGATACGGTCCTCATGGCCCAGCACGCGGTAGAAGCCGCCAGATTCCGCGTAGGTTCGCCGTGAGCCCGCGATCGGAAAGTAATCCTGCACGGCGGATGAAATCAGATAGAACCGCGGCGCGGCCGCCAGCATGAAGTCGCTAAAGTCAAAGCCGTCTCGAAGCCAGTTCGGTGTCACCTGCTCCATATCCTGCGGACCGGGGCCGGCCCAAAGATCTCGCCAGGTAGTCGGGTAGCACGAGGAAACCACGGCGGCCAGGCGCGGCTCGGCGGCGCCCAGATAGGCGGCCTGCGTGCCCCCGCCGGAGTTGCCCGCCACGGCGATGCGGTTCGGATCAATTTCGTGACGGGTAAGCAGATAATCAAACGCGCGGATGCCGTCCCAGACGAAATAGCGGGCGATGCTTTGGCCGGTGAGCAGGCACTGCATGCCGGTCATGGAGTGTTCCCGCGTTGGTCCGCCGGCTCTGGATTTTCCGGTTTGGGGATCCAGGTATTCGATCCGTTCGCCCTGTCCCGGCGGGTCATACGCAAGCACGGCGACTCCTCGTTGGGCAAGCGTCACCCAAACCGTTTGATAGAGTTCGTAACTCTTGCCGAGATCCGTGTGTCCCGCCGTCCCAAGCACCGCTGGGAATGGCGCGCGGCCTTGTTTCGGCAGATAGAGATTCGCCGTAACGCGGAAGCCCGGCAGGGATTCGAAAATTACTTTCTCCACCGTATAGCCGTCACGGTCCAGCTTCCCCGTCACCCGTGCGTTGAGCGGCGTTTTCACGGCCGGCAATCCGCCCAATTCCCTGATGAATTCCGAGCGCACCCGCCGCTGCCGCGCCAGAACCGCCGCTTCCTCCATCAGCGCGGCGACCGCCTTATCCCGATCCACACGCGTGGATTCGAAACGCTCCGCGAGCACCCGGCCGAACTCGGAGGCGTAGTCTCCGCCTACCCGGTCTTGCGCCACCACGCAACAAGAGGCCAATAACAGAATCAAGAACCAGACGCCGTGCTTCATCTCGCTGCCTATTGTATATCGGCCACGATCCGCGTTTTCCATTGCACCGGTAAAACGCACCAAGCATTTAGCGCAGCCAGTTGGCCATTGCGGTGATGATCGCCGCGTTGGTGAAATCGATGAGAAAAGCTCCGGTGAGCGAGACAATAATCACCGCGCGAGGCGCCGGACCATATTTTGAAGTCAGCACCTCCATCGACGAGAGCGCGTTGGCGGTGGTGCCCAGCATGAACCCGCAGAAACCGCCGCTCGCCACCGCGCTGTCGTAATCCCTGCCCATCAGGTAGTAAACCAGGAAGCGCGCCAGCGCCCACACGAGAAATACCTGGGCCACAATAATCATGAGCACCGGCAGCGCAAGATTGAACAACTCCCACAAGCGCAGCGTGAGCAGCGCCATCACGATGAAGAGATTCAACGCGACATTGCCCAGTTCATCCACCCGCTCCTGCGAAATCCGCAGGAAACGGAAGGAGTCATCGAGGTTGCGGATCACGGCGGCGGCGATCATCGCGCCGATGTATTCGGGCAGGATCAGCTTGATGCCGAGCGCCTCCGCCCCGGCGTTTAACCCCATACTCACCAGGGCTCCCAGCCCCATTGCCACGGCAATGGTCAGAGCGTTGAGCATGATGGATTCGTTGGGCTTCGCGCCGGCGTCCGGCCCGGCTTCCTCCTCCGGCGCTGTTGCGCTCTCCGTCACGCTGACGCCGGCCGGCTCGCCGGAGCCGGTGCGTTTTCCCGACGGCGTCGGCGGATGCCACTTGTCGATCAGCCCGCCGCCGACGTAGCCGCCGAGCAAACCGCCGGCGACAATACCCGCCATGGCCGCGGCGACCCCAAGCACCGTGGCGCTTTCCACGCCCCATTCCTCGAAAGTTCCTCCGAACGCCAGGGCCGTAGCCGGGCCGCCGACCATCGTCACCGAACCCGCCACAAGGCCAATCAACGGATCCAGCCCCAGAAGCTTCGCCATGGCGATGCCCAGAATGTTCTCGAGAATCACCCCGAGCGAAGCCATGCCGAAGAACACCACCATCAGCCGGCCGCCAACCCGCAGCAGCCGCGCGCTCGCGCTCATCCCGACAGTCGTGAAAAAAGCGATCATCAGGACCCTTTGCAGCACGAGGTCCATATCAAAATTGAGCCAGCGATCCCGCAGCGCGAGAATCACAAGCGAGTAAAAAAGTCCGCCCGCGACCGAGGCGGGAACATTCACCTTATCCAGAAACGGGAACCAGCGTTTCAGGTAAATGCCGATCGCTACTCCGAAGCCGGAGAGTGCGAGCACTTGAATGGCGTCCAGTTTGAGTGTGGGCATAACAGCGGGATGAGGCTCACGCGATTCCACCGTACCTGGCGGCAAACCGGTTCCGGCAAGAATGCAAGGCTATACCTCTTCGAGAGGCCGCGGGATTCAACCGGAGAGACTCGCGAGATTTCTCCCCAGGGCAAACACGAACAACGCGCCCCCACTAGGGTATCGTGAGACCGCAAGAGGAACAACTGAACCACGTCTCACCCATCGCCGGGGAATACTCGCATCGCGAGGCGAGATGGAGAGCCGGATCAAGGAGCAGTTGAACCTGTTCGCGGGTGGAGGGCGTTCCGATACCCGAACTGGCGTGGGCCCGGGCGGTGACGATTCGGGCGCGGCTGCTCAAGATTGGCGCACGGTTAAAGCTGAGTGCGTTAAAGCTGAGTGCGCGGCGGGCATCTATTCCGCCGGATGGTGCGAGGAGTCGTTATTTCCGTGGCTCCACTCGTCCACCACGGTGCCTTTCCAGAGCGGTACGTTTGTCAGATAGGCGGCGCGGGCGATGACGTGGGTGGATACGGGGGAAGTAAGCATCACAAAGGCGCCGATGCTGATGGCCCGGATCACGGAAGCGGAATCCGCCAGCCCGATTGCAGCCGCCGCCAGCAGGCAGCCAAGGCCAAGGGTGGATGCTTTGGTGGCTGCCTGCATCCGGGTGAAGAGGTCAGGCATGCGGAAAACACCGATGGCCGCCAGCAACACCAGAATGGAGCCGAACAATGCCAGAATTCCTGTAAGCCATTCCATCATTGCCGTTTCTCCTTAACGACGTAACTTGCATAGGCGACGGTGCCGAAGAAACCAATCAGCGCGATAACGAGAGCGACATCCAGAAATTCATGCTGCCCGGTTGCGGCGGAGCCAAGGGCCATCAGGCCCACGGAAGAGACACCCATCAGGTCCACGGCCACAACGCGGTCCGGCAGAGATGGACCGCGAAAGACGCGGAAGAATGAGACCAGAAGCGCCGCGGAGACGATGCCTTGGGCGGTGTACAACAGAGCTTCAGGCTGCACGGGGCTCCTCCTTCTCGGCGGTAAGTTCGATGATCCGGCGCTCGAAGCCTTCCTTGATTTCGCGCCTGGCTTCGTCGGGCGTAAGAATGTTCATGACGTGGACGTAAAGCACCTTCCGGTCCGGCGAAATATCCAGCGCAACGCTTCCCGGGGTAATGTTGATCATCGCGGCCAGCAGCAGGATCTCTCCATCCGTCTTGATATCCAGAGGCAGGCGGAGAACGCCGGGCCTCATCTTAAATTCCGTGCTGAGGACATCCTTGGCGATCCGGAAGTTGGCGATGACAATCTGCCATAACAGATAGACCACCAGCGCCATAAAGCGTTCTATGACGCCGACTTCCCCGTGCGGGAGAACCCGTCCCCTAGCCAGCACGAACAAAACGGTGCGTCCCAGAAGAGCGCCGGTTATCAGACTGCCCAGGGTAAAGTTCCCGTTCAGCGCCGCCCAGGCGAGGGCAAGAAGCAGGTTGGGCAGAATCATTGGGCGCTCCCCTTCCGCAGCACTGCGTTGATATAGGCATCCGGGTAGAGAAGCTGCTCGGACGCGCGCAGGGACAGCGAATAAACCGTTTCCGCGCCGAATGAGATCAGCAGCGTTACCAGGCTGAGGCCGAGAATGGGGACCATGATCACACGGGTCATCGGAAGTTTGTCCGGCACCGCGGCGGGCTTCCAAATGGACTGATCCCACAGGCGCGCCATGGACAGAATCGTGAGCACGCTTACAAACAGTATGATGGCGCCGGTCCAATAAGCATGGGCGCCGAAGGAAGACTCGATCAGCGCCAGTTTGCCGATGAAGCCCGAGAGCGGCGGCACGCCGGCCAGCGAGAACAACGGCACCATGGCGACAATGGCCACGAAGGGGCGGTCCCGATAGATGGAGCCCAATGCCTCAAACGCCGTGGAATGCCGGATGCGCAGAAAGATTCCGCTGATCAAGTAAAGGTTTGTGATGACAAAGATGTGGTGAAGTATATAGAAAATCGAGGCGGCCATGGCGGCTGGCGTCAATAGCGCCAGGCCCACGATGGTGTAGCCGAGATGCCCCACGAGATTGAAGGACAACACTCGCCGGAAATCCTTCTGTGCCAAGGCGCCGATCAAGCCCACCACCATTGTGCAGCCAGCCTGCACGAGTAACAGCGTAAATAGTTCCTGCGGCGCTCCCCGGAACAGCAGAGTGAATACCCGGATCAGGGAATAGACGCCGACCTTTGTCAGCAGCCCCGCGAAGATGGCTCCGACGGCGGCGGGCGGTGTATGGTACGACGCGGGAAGCCAGAAGAAGAGCGGGAACAGGGCCGCTTTCACGCCGAAAGCGGTAAGGAAGAGCATAGCGATCACCAGTTCCAGCACCCCGATTTCGCGCTCGCTAAAGACAGAGGCAAGGTCCGCCATGTTCAGCGTTCCCGTTTGCGCGTAGAGCAGGCCCAGCGCGGTAAGGAACATGGAGGATGCCACCAGGTTGAGGGTGACGTATTTGAAAGCCGCCTCGATCTGGGCGCGGGTGCGATGCAGCGCCATCAGCACGAAGGACGCGACCAGCATCACCTCGAACCAAACATAGAGATTAAAGAG
>CAZXBZ010000203.1:0-6782 GCA_964639135.1 uncultured Solibacteraceae bacterium
CGCGCCCCGCCGCTTACGGTGTCTTGCACCGCTTCTCCCAGGGCGGCACGGCATTTTCTGATCGAAGGCGCTTTGATGAAAGGAAAGTTCCGTGCGAGAATGAACCGCGAAGCTCCGGCGCGCCGGGGTTCGCTCGGGCGGGGCGGTGTCCGCGCCCGGCGGAGAGCGCGGGATTTCGGAGCCGGATTGCCGCGCGCCGCGTCGATAGCGCGATCCCTATGTACAATGGAATGCGTTGTGAACTTCATGCGAAGCTTTCTTCTACCCATCCTTGCCGCTTCTCTGTTTCTCGCGGGCTGCAAGCCCTCGGTTCCGGAGAATGTGGTTGCCGTCGTAAACGACAAATCCATCACGACGGAAGATCTGAACAAGTTCTATAAGAGCAGTTTTCCGAATCAGCCCGAGGTGAAGGAGGATGACGAGATCCTCCGGCAGAAGCTGCAACTGCTGCGCGACATGATCGATAGCGAGATCATGATGCAGCGCGCGGAGAAACAGGGCCTGATCGCCGTGGACGCCGACGTGGAAGCAAAGCTGAACGAGTTCCGCGCGCCCTATACGCAGGAAGAGTTTCAGAAGCAGCTTGAGGCGCGCGGCTTCACCGTGGAAGATCTGAAGACCCAGATCCGGCGGGATTTGAGCGTGCGCCGCTTGTTCAACAAGGAAATTACGTCGCGAGTCAATATTTCGGATCAGGATGTAAAAGAGTTCTACGAGCAGAACAAGGCCGGCTTTAATCTGGCCGAACCGCAATATCACATCGCCCAGATTCTAGTGACGCCGCGTCCCGACGACGATGTGCGCAACCTCAAGAACGACAACGCGACCGACCCGGAATCGGCGCGGCGCAAGATCCAGATGATCGACGCGCGGCTGAAACAGGGCGAGGATTTCGCCATGCTCGCGCAGAATTATTCGGAAGACGTGGCGACCAACCAGAATGGCGGCGACATTGGCTTCATTCCGGAATCCGCGCTCGCCAACGCCAGCGCGGACCTGCGCCGCGCCGTGACCTCCCTGCAGCCGGGGCAGAATTCGGCGATTATCACGACGCAGGAAGGCTTCCGCATCTTCCGGCTGATTTCCCGCGAGCCCGCCGGCCAGAGAGAGTTGAACGACCCGCGAGTCCAGCAGAATATCCGGAGCACGCTGGTGAACCGCAAGGACCAGCTTCTGCAGGCCGCCTATTATGAAATCGCGCGGAACGAAGCGAAGGTGATGAACTACTATGCGGAAAAGGTGCTGGGCGAGACCTCGAAGAAAGAGTAGCGGATCAAGCGCCCGCGGGTGAGAAGCAAGCGTCTCGCCGTATGACAAATGTTCGCGGTTTTCCTGAAGTTTCCCTCCTTCCATGCCGATAGAGGGACATGGACGCACCTCCGCGCCGCATCCTGCTCTCACCGCCCGAGGTGAGCATGGCGGACCGGGAAGCGCTGCTTCGCGCTTTCGACAGCAACTGGATTTCGACGGCCGGCCCCGCCATCGAGGAATTTGAAGCCGCGATGACCGCCTTTACCGGTCGGCCATCCGTGGCGGTCGCCAGCGGAACCGCGGGCCTGCACCTCGCGTTGCGTCTTGCCGGCGTCGAACCGGGCGATGTGGTTCTGTGCCAAACCCTCACCTTCGCCGCGAGCGCCAACCCCATCCTCTACGAGAAAGCGATTCCGTGGTTTCTCGATAGTGAACCGCGGACCTGGAATTTAGATCCGAACGCCCTCGAGGATGCGCTGAGGGAGCTCGCGCGCACCGGGCGGCGCGCGAAAGCGCTCATCGCGGTACACCTTTATGGAATGCCCGCGGAAATACACTCAATTCGCGAGCTGTGCGAGCGGCACGGTGTTCGATTGATCGAGGACGCGGCTGAATCGCTCGGCTCCACGGTCTCCGGGAACGCACAAACGCGCGGCGGGGGACAGACCGGCAGCTTGGGGTTCGCGGGCGTCTTCTCGTTCAACGGAAACAAAATCATCACGACGGCTGGAGGTGGCATGGTGGTGGCATCCTCGGCCGCGGACGCCGCGAGGCTGCGGAAGTGGAGCACGCAATCGCGCGAACCCGTCGCGCATTATGAACACGCGGAACTGGGTTACAACTACCGGATGAGCAATCTGCTGGCGGCTCTTGGCGTCTCTCAGTTGGCCAGCCTTCCGGCAAAAATTCGCCGCCGCCGCGAGATTTTCGAGCATTACCGCAAAACGCTTGGCGGCTTTCAGGGCTTGAAGTTTCAGCCGGAACCGGAGGGAAGCGTTTCAAACCGCTGGTTGAGCGCCCTCTGCCTCGATTCCGATGCGTGGGGGCCGGTTCGCGACGAACTGATAGCGCATCTGGCCCTGCGCGGAATTGAATCCCGTCCGCTATGGAAGCCGATGCACCTGCAGCCGCTTTTTCGTGGCGCCCGCCATTTCGGCGGCGTCCTCTCGCGGACGCTTTTCGAGGGCGGCTTCTGCCTGCCGGGCGGGAGCGCCCTGACGTCCTCCGAACTCGAAGAGATCTCGGGCGCGGTTGTGGAGTTTCTTCGAGGCCGAAGCGCTCTGAACTCACGCCATATTGCCATGATTCCTCCGGCGCGGACGGCTGTTCCACGCCGAAATAATTCCCGCGATCTAATGGCGCGGCTCAATTCTTCCGATCACCCCGGTAGCTTCGAACACGAATCGCTCCAGCGATCGCCATGAAGGATGCCGGCCACCGGGCTTGGCAACAACGGGAGGATGCGATGGGACGCCGCCAGGCCGTGCTTTTGACACGCCGCCACTTGGGGCCGCGAATGGCTGCTTTATGCCGCGCCGCTTTAAGCCTGTTCACCGTGGGCGCAAGCGGCGTCATCGCCTACCTGCTTCGTTTCGACTTCCAGATCCCGCGCGATTGGCTTCCCGGAGCGGTGACGGCCCTGGTTTGCTGGCTCGTCATCCAGCCGGTTGCACTTTACGTATCCGGCTGGAACCGCGTCGGATGGAATCGAATTGCGCTGCCCGATGTGGCTCTGCTCGCGCGTTCCGTGGCCGTTACCGCCATGCTATCCTCGTCGGCGATTCTCTTGTTGCGGTATGGGCGTGTGCCGCGCTCGGTTTTTATCCTGCAGGCCGCGCTTGTGTTTCTGTTGGGAATCTCGTTGCGCGTGGCCGCGCGGGTGATTCTTGAACGGCGTGAACGGGGTTCCCATCCCGCAGGCGCTCGCCGCGCGCTGATCTATGGCGCGGGCGCGGCGGGGCAGGCGCTGTTGCGCGAACTGCGGCGCAAACCGAGCATTGGCTACCGTCCCGTGGGATTTGTGGACGATAACGAGGCGCTCCATGGCCAGCTTGCGCAGGGAATTCCAATCCTGGGCGGGGGCATGGCTCTCGGGAGCTTGGTGGTGGCTCATCAAGTGGATGAAATTCTCATCGCCATTCCTTCGTCTCGGCCGCCGAGACTGGCCGAAATCGTGACCCTCTGTGATCAGGCTGGCCGCCCCTGTAAGACCATTCCCGGCGTGGAAGAGCTGATACGCCGTCCGGAGCTTGTCGCGGATCTCAGACAAGTGAATCTGGAAGACTTGCTCGGCCGGGAGCCCGTGCGGTTGGATCTGGGTGCAATCTCGCGGGAGGTGGCCGGGCGCGTGGTGCTCGTCACGGGCGCCGCGGGTTCCATCGGCTCGGAGATTTGCCGGCAGTTGGCCGCCTTCCGTCCCCGGTGCATCGTGGCGTTCGATATCGCGGAAACGCCGCTCTTTGATCTCGAAAATGAATTTCGCGAACGCCATGATGCCTGCAACATGCTGCCGGTCATTGGGGACGTGCGCGACGAGGCGCGAATGCATGCGCTCCTGTGTTCGCATGGCGTGGAGATCGTCTTCCACGCGGCCGCCTATAAACACGTGCCCCTGATGGAAAGGCATCCCTGGGCCGCGGTGGAAAACAATGTCTTCGGGACTCTAGCCCTGGTGAATGCCTCCGAGCAGGCCGGCGTGCGGCGGTTCGTAATGATTTCAACCGACAAAGCGGTACGGCCGAGCAGTGTAATGGGGGCCACCAAGCGGCTGGCGGAACTTATCGTCAAATCCCGTTCGGGTGGAGCCACTCGCTTTGTTTCCGTCCGGTTTGGAAATGTGCTGGGCAGCAACGGGAGCGTGGTGCCTATTTTTGAACGGCAGATACGCAGCGGCGGCCCGGTGACCATCACCCACCCGGAGGTGAAGCGCTACTTCATGACGATTCCCGAGGCGGCGCAGTTGGTGTTGCAGGCGATGGCGCTCGGCACCTCGGATGAAATCTTTGTGCTCGATATGGGAAGCCCGATCCGCATCGGAGACTTGGCGCGCAGCCTGATCGCGATGCACGGAAAGGAACCGGAAAAGGATATCGCGCTCGAGTACACCGGCCTGCGGCCTGGGGAGAAGCTGTTCGAGGAGCTTTATCTTGGCGACGAGAACCTTGTGAGAACCGTGCATCAAAAGATTCTCGTGTTGAAAGGCGATCGCGTGGAGCGAAATTGGATCGCCGGGCAAGTCGATTTCCTCCGCTCGCATTCCGAGACGGGCGCGGCCGGGTTGCGCGCGCTTCTGTGCCGGATACTGCCGGATTATGTGCCGTCGGGCGGCGGCGTGACGGCTCCGGCTGCTCCTGGTGGATCGTCCGCACGCGAATCCCTGCTGGCGCTGGATCGCGTGCTCTCTAGCGATGGGCGCGACGCCCGCGCGCTGGGGATTGCTTCCAATACCTGGGATGTTGCGTGAGGCGTCCATTGGGAATCCGACTGATGAGTTGGGCCGTGAATTTCGATGAGTCCGTTTGGGCGCTCGTGCTGCTTGGCGCGTTGTTCGTCGCGCTCCTGCCCACCGGGTATAGCGCCGCGTTTCTCCCTTGGTTTGTGGTGGAGATGGCGGGTGCGTCGTGGCTACTTTGGTGCTGCTGGCGCGAGAAGCCCGGGGTGGCCCTCGATGCCTGGCGTGCCGCGGGGCCCCTGTCGGCGTGGCTTGGGCTCTCGGCGGCGATCGCGGCAATTCAGATCGCAACCGGAAATACGGAATCGTACTTTGACACATTCCGGCAATTTCATTTCGTCGCGGGCGGGTTCCTGGCCGTTCCGTTGGCCGCGCGAGCATTTCCAGCGTTCCGCCCGTCGTGGCGGCGGGTCTGGGTTGGGGCGCTGGCAAGCGCCCTGCTCGTTGCCTTGCTGGTGGCGGGAATGTATCGCGGCGCGCGGCTTGGGCCGGGCGGCGAGCTTCTAACCTGGTGGCCCTTTGTTTATCGAAATCACTATGCCGCGTTCATTCTGCTTGTGGCCCCCGCGCTTTGCTGGCTGGGCCTCAACGAACGGGAGGCTCGATGGAGTTCCGCGGCCGGCGTGGCCGCGGGGATCGCTGGCGTCATAAGCGCGGGATCGCGAAGCGGGATCGTGCTGCTGGCCATTACCCTGGCGGGTATGCTGGCGGTCTGGATATCGCGGACCGGAGAGAAGCGAAGGGCCTGGGGCTTAGGGTTCGCCGTGGCCGTGCTCGCGGTTGGCGCGGCGTTCGCCGATCCCGATCTGATCGTCTGGCGTCTCAAAAACGCGGGCGCTCTTCTGGATGGCCGCGCGGAGTACTGGCGGGCCACTCTGCGAATGGTTATGGAGCGTCCGTGGCTCGGCTGGGGTTTCGGGACCTGGCCCGAAGTGTACACGCAGTTTCTGATTCGGGACAGCGGACTGGTGGTAAACCATGCCCACAGCGACTGGCTTGAATATCTCGCGGAGGGGGGCGCGATTCCGTTTCTGGCGCTGATCGCTTTGTTTGTCCGCGGTCTCTGGCTTGGGTTGCGTCACCCCTGGGCCTTGGGCGTGCCAGCCCTCATGGTATTTGCGATGGCGGATTACCCTTTGCGGCTGCCCATCGTGCTGCTGGTGTTGCTGTGCCTCCATGTAAGCGCGGAGGAGGCCGAACGCTCCCTTGCAGCCGGTAAGGCGAGCCGTGTCGCCACCCGCCCGCGGTGGCTTCGTATCGTACGGCCGTTCCGTGGCGTCGCTGTCCCCGACTCGAACAGCGCCGTGCCGATTGAATCCGGGTGGCGTTATTCCGAACCGGAGGGGAGCGCCGCTAGGTCCGCCGGCAGGCCTTCACTCGCTGGCTCGGGCATCACGCGCATCATTGTGAGCACCCGTTGCTGGTACGCTTTCCGGCGGTTATATACCCGCAGCTTTTCGTGAAGGGATTTCCCACGATAGTGGGGAGCGACTCGAAGGCGGTACGCCACGAAATGGATGCTCTCGCGGAAAGATCCGAAGGGCTTCCGGCCGTTTGCCCAGCCGAAGAGATTGTGGTTCCGAGTCATGCGGCCGCAGCCGCTCTCAATCACGGCAAGCACGGGGAGAAGCCGGTAGTCGAGATCATTCCGTTCAGCCGCCAAGACAAACTCATGAGCGAGACCAGATATGGAACAGGAATACCCTTCGAGAAAGCTTTGTATGGCTTCGGCGCGGCCCTCTGAAGGAGTTTCCGCGTGAGGGGATCGGCCGCGAGAGGGGATCTCTTGAAGGCTGGCGTCCTGGGAAGCCGGTGAGGGGGCGGACACTCCGGGAGGCGCGGGCTGGGCTGGCGTCGTTACCACGTTCTCGTCCGCGGCCCATCCCTGCCCGGCAAACGCGAGGCAGAGGAATCCGGCGGCGGCGAGCCTGTAACGGGGTCGGCCTGGTTGCACCCCGCCAGTGTAACAGCTTACAACCGGGAGAATCATTTCCCGCGGGCGAGCATCGTCAAGCAAAATCCTCTTGCGCGGCAAGAAACAAGAACCTCTTTCGTGACGAAATAACGCTCCCCCGCATGC
>CAZXBZ010000204.1:0-6769 GCA_964639135.1 uncultured Solibacteraceae bacterium
AGCATAACAGAGATCAGACTTAATTGTCCGAATTTATTTGACCCTCCGGAGTAAGGCCGGAGCCGCCGCTCCCAGGGGTCCCGGCTCCGCCTTCGTGTTCCAAAATGGTAAGCGGAGATCCTGGAGTGCATGCGCGTTTCAGCGGCTGATAGAGTGGGACGTTTATGGCGAAATTGAACTGGATTGTGGTGGGCGTGGGCGACATCGCCACAAAGAGGGTGATCCCGGCGATTGAACTGGAGCCATCGAGCCGCCTGTACGGAGTGGTTACGCGGGATCCGAGGAAAGCCGGGCGCTTGGGGTGCGCGCACTGGACCGCGCTGGAGGAGGCGCTGGAGGATGAAGCGGTGAATGCCGTCTACATTGCGACGCCCGTGGCGCTCCATGCGCCACAGACGGTGGCGGCATTGCAGGCGAGCAAGCACGTGCTCTGTGAAAAGCCCGTGGCACTACGCTACGACGACGCCAGAATAATGGCGGCCGCGGCGCGAAATGCCGGACGCTTGCTGGGCATCGCCTACTATCGCCGGACCTATCCCAAGGTGCGGCGCGCCATGGAACTGATCCGCGAAGGAGCAATCGGACGGCCGGTGCTCGCGGAGATCAACTGCCACGGCTGGTTTGATGGGACGGATCAAGACCGCGGCTGGTTCGTGGATCCAAAAATGGCGGGCGGAGGCCCGCTTTACGATATCGCGAGCCACCGGATCGATCTGCTCAATTTTTTCTTCGGCAAACCGGTGAACGTTACGGGACAGCGCGCGAACACCATCCATCACTACGGTGTTGAGGATTCCGCGACGGCGCTGATCGAATACGAAAACGGCGTACGCGGCATTGTGGATGCGCGCTGGAACAGCCATGTAACGCGGGACCAGTTTCGCATCGTCGGAACCGATGGAGAAATCGTACTGACCCCGCTCAACGGAGGCGCGTTGCGCTACCCCGGAGGAGAGGAGGAGATTCCACCGCACGCGAATCTGCACTACCCCATGCTGGCGAACTTCGCCGATGCCGTGCTGAGCGGCGCGCACCTGATTTCAAGCGGCGAGACGGCAATGGCGACCGACTGGGTGACGGAACGGATTATGCGGCTAGGGCCGCCGGCGCGCTACTCTGGAGCCGGGGCGGGCGAGTAAGCGGCGGATTGGCGGTATGGGATTTTTTGATTTTATCGATTCGCTCTGGAGAGACGGGCCTGATCCGAACGCGGGCGCCGGCGATACGGAGAGCGTTCGGAAGATCGCCGGTCTCCTGAAGGGGCTGAGCCCGGAGCGGGCGCGTTTTCTGGGAGCCTTCGCCTACCTGATGGCGCGCGTGGCGCACGCCGATTTCGATGTCAGCGAGGAAGAACTCGCGACCATCCGCAAGGTGGTGATGCGGGACGGTGGGCTTCCGGAGGAAGAGGCGGAGGCGGTCGCGGAACTGGCGCGCCGGCAGAGCGTGCGGGAAGGTTCAACCGAAGATTTTCTGGTGACGCGCGAGTTCCGCCGCATTGCAACGCACGAAGAAAAGATTTATTTGCTCGATTGTCTTTTTGCGCTCGCGGCCTCCCAGGACAGCGTATCCGTGGTGGAAGACAACGCCATCCGCCAGATTGCGAGCGAACTCAATCTGGAACACCAGGATTTTATCCAGGTGCGTTCCCGCTATCGCGACCAACTGGAGATCTTTCAGACGGATATCCAGGATGGCGGCTCTGGAGGCAGCGCGAATGGCAATACGTGACGAGCGGCTGATGCGCGAGGCGGAAAGCCACCTGAGAGCCAGCGGGAAACGGATGGCGGCCCTCGTCGATACCATTGGGCCTTGTGAAATCACCTACCTGCCAGCGACATTCGAGAGTGTCGCGCGGAGCATTATTTCGCAGCAGATCAGCATCTTCGCGGCGCGGAGCGTGTACCGCCGGCTTCGGGAGGCCAGCGCGGTAGACGGCGAGATCCGGCCGGAGCGGATTCTGCGGATGACGCAAGAGGAACTGCGCGGGTGCGGACTCTCTTCACAAAAAGTCAGCTATCTTCAGGATCTGGCCGCGAAGACGGCGGCGGGCGTGGTGGATTTCCGCCGTCTGCCTTCACTCAGCGAAGAGGAGGTCATCGCTGAATTGACGCAAGTGAAGGGTGTGGGTCTATGGACGGCTCAGATGTTCCTGATCTTCAGCTTGCGGCATCCGGATATCTGGCCCGCGGGCGACCTCGGGATCCGCAACGGCGTGCGAAAGCTGCACGGCTTGAAGAAGCAACCGACACCGGCGGAGACCGAGGCACGGGGACGCAAGTGGCGGCCTTACGGCTCGATTGCAAGCTGGTATCTTTGGCGCGGCATCGAGCCGACGGGGCCGTTCTAGGCTGGTTCGCGAAGGCTATTTCCGGGCCAGATGGAGCGCGGCGATACCGAAGCTCAGATAGTCGAACTCCACCTCCTGAAAACCGGCTTCGAGAAGCCAATCACGCAGGCCGGGCGCGGCGGGGAATTTACGCACGGACGCGGGCAGGTAGGAATACGCTTCGGGCGAGCCGGAGATCAGGGCTCCGACGCGGGGCAGGATACGGATGCTGTAGAAATTGTAGAGAGACCGGAAGACGCGGTTCGGAGGCTGTGAGAATTCGAGAATCGCAAGAGTCCCCCGCGGGCTCAGCACGCGGTGCAGTTCCTGGAGCCCGCGCCGATAGTTCGAGAAATTACGAAAGCCAAAAGCGATGGTGACGAGATCGAGCGAAGCATCCGCCAGCGGCAGGTCCAATCCATCCGCGTCGAATAAGGGCGAAGCAAGCCGGAGCCGCTCTATCTTGCGAGCAGCTTCGGCCAGCATCGGGTAGCAGAAATCGCTGCCGAGGAGAGGCCGGCCGGCGGCCCGCTCCAGCGCGATCAGCAGGTCTCCGGTGCCGCAGCAAAGGTCGAGAACGCGGGCTTGCGGATTCCCAAGGATATCGGCTACCCGGCGCACCGTGTGCGCTCGCCAGCGGGTATCGATGTTGAGCGAGAGGACGTGATTGAGCAGGTCGTAGCGCGGGGCGACCTGGGCGAACATTCGCTCGACCCACCGGGCGGCTTCGCGCTCGCCGGTAACGCCTTCGGGCGTTGTGCCCGCCGCCGGTTCCGGGGCGTTCATGCCTGCAGCGTCCGATCCAGCGCCTCCCCGGTGGCCGCGAGTACCGCCTGGGAATCGACATCGCTTCGCACAACGACATTCCCGATCCGCTCCGGTAGCACAAAGTGGATCTTCCCCTGGATGGTTTTCTTATCCTGGAAGAGCCGTGCCCGCAGGCTTTCGGCGGTGACACCGGCGAGCGATGGAATAGGGCCGTAGCTGTTCACGGTGTCGGCGATGCGCGCCGACGCCGCCTGGTCAAGAAGACCGATGCGCTCCGCGAGCAGGGCGGCGGCGATCATGCCGAAGCCGACCGCTTCCCCGTGGAGCAGGCGTTCGTAGTGGGTTTCGGCCTCGAGAGCGTGTCCGAGTGTGTGGCCGAAGTTCAAAATCCGGCGCAGGCCGGATTCTCGCTCATCGGCGCTGACCACTTCCGCCTTGATGCGGACGCTTTCGGCGATCAGCTTATCCACCGCTTCCTCGTCGAGGGCCAGCACCGCGTTGCGGCGCGCTTCCATGAGGTCGAAAAGCCAGGGCGTGCGGATGACCCCGTATTTGATGACTTCATAGAGGCCGGCGGTATACTCGCGCGGGGGCAGCGTACGGAGCACGGCGGGGTCGATAAGCACGGCGCACGGCTGGTGGAAAGCCCCCACGAGGTTCTTACCGCCCGTGAGGTTCACGCCGGTCTTGCCGCCGATGGCGGCATCCACCTGGGCAAGCAGCGTGGTGGGGATTTGCAGCACCTTGACGCCGCGCATGAAACTGGCGGCCACGAATCCGCCGACGTCGCCCGCGATACCGCCGCCGAAGGCGATGACGAGGCTGCTACGGTCCGCACCGCCGGCAAGCATGGCGTCACAAAGCGCCTCCACCTGGGCGAGGCGCTTGTTCGCTTCTCCGCCAGGGAAGTAGAGCACGCGGCGATCAAACGCGCTCAGCGCCGCATCGAGAGTAGCGCCGTGCGCCCGCCAGACGTCCTCGGTGGTAATTACAAAAATCCGTCCCGCGGAAGGGGGAATAAACTGTCCGGCGCGGGCAAGGATTCCCCGCTCGACGATGGCGGGGTAATCGCCACCGGCCGTGTTCACAAGAAATTCGGGCATCCATCCCGTTCTACCATGGCCGAGATGCTAGAATTTGGCTGAGATGACCCCTGACTTTCTTGTGATAGGTGCTGGGGTCGCCGGACTGCAAGCCGCCATCGACCTCTCTGATGCCGGTGAAGTGCTCGTGGTGGCGAAAGACAGCCTTTGGGAATCGTCCTCGGCTTATGCCCAGGGCGGAGTGGCCGTCGTCATTAGCGACGACGATAAGGTCTCGCTTCACGAACAGGATACGCTTGCCGCCGGCGACGGACTCTGCGACCCGGTGGCGGTACAGGCTCTCGTACAGCAAGGCCCGGACGCCATCCAGCGCCTTTTGGAGTGGGGCGCGGAATTCGACCGTGACGGCATGCGGCTAGCGCTTGGCCGGGAGGGCGCCCATAGCCGTAACCGGATTTTACACGCGCACGGCGACTCCACCGGGCGGGAAATCGCCCGGACTCTGTCTCAGAAAGCCGCTTCCATCCCATCCATCCAAATCCGTGGCTTCACCGCGATTACCGATCTGCTGGTGGAGAACGGCGCGGTGGGCGGGGCGGTGTTTTTCGACGAGGCTTCCGGGCGCCTCACCCCCATCCACGCACGGGCGGTGCTGCTGGCGACCGGCGGAATGGGCCGCATTTTTCGCGATACCACCAACCCCGACGTCGCTACCGGTGACGGCGTGGCGGTGGCATGGCGAGCGGGCGCCGAGTTGAGCGACCTCGAGTTCGTGCAGTTTCATCCCACGGCGCTCATGATTCCCGGCGCGCCGCGCTTCCTGCTTTCCGAGGCAATGCGCGGGGAGGGCGCCTACCTGCGCAACATTAAGGGTGAACGCTTTATGGAGCGTTACTCTCCGATGCTTGAGCTTGCACCGCGCGATGTGGTGGCCCGCGCCATCGTCGCGGAGTCGGAAGCCTGTGGCACGGACCACGTGTTGCTCGATCTTACGCATCTCGATGGAGACTTCATCGCCGCGCGGTTCCCGACGATCTACGCGACATGCAAGAACTTCGGTGTCGATCTGGCGGTGGACCCCGCACCGGTGACCCCGGCGGCTCACTATGCGATGGGCGGAGTCCGCAGCGGGCTTTCGGGAATGACGAGTCTCGAACGGCTCTATGTGGCGGGTGAAGCTGCTTGCACGGGCGTACACGGAGCGAACCGCCTAGCCAGTAACTCGCTGCTCGAAGGGCTGGTCTTCGGAACCTTGGCCGGAAGCGCAATGAAGCGCTGGGCCCATGTGACCCCGCTAAAGGGGGAACCTCCGGAGGAGCTAAGCTTCCCGGAGTTGGAGGCGGCGACGCTGCGCGCGCTGGCCTGGGATAACTGCGGCCTTCTGCGGGACCGGCGGCGCTTGGAATCGCTGCTCGAACGGCTAAACCAGGCAAACTCCGTCAAGAAACCACATCCGGTTCGCGGCGACTTTGAGATGCGCAACATGAAGGCGGTGCTTGAACTGATCGCCCGAAGCGCTCTCGCGCGGGAGGAGAGCCGCGGCGCCCATCATCGCCTGGATTTCCCGGAAAAGCGCGAGGAGTTCCGGCGGCACTCGCTGGTTTACCGGCAAGCCGGGCCGCTGAGTCCGGTCCTGTTCGTCTGACGGCCGCGGCCCGCTCCGCCCAGTTGCGATTCCATGTCCGGACGAGCCCCGGCCCGCGGGAGCGAGGGCCGCTACTTGCCCACCAGCACCACCACGCTGCGCGCCGCGGCAACGTAGGCCTGCTGGTTTCCCAGCTCTACTTCGAAATTCGGCCGGGCGATATCGTCCGGGGGGGCGAGCGCGGTATCGGCGAAGCGGTGCCAGTGCAACCCGGTAAGCACGGGCAGTTGGAACTCATGGGGCTCCCAGTGCGCGTTCGCGATGAGGTAAACATGCTCGTCGCGGCTCGCGCCGGCGCCGCCGAAAAAGTGCGCCGCGAGTGAGTGGGAGTTATAGCTCCAATCGGGTTCATGCAAGTTTACGCCATGCCAGTGAATACGGCAGTGGTCTTGCGTGGCGTCATCGGCGAAGCGTTCACATCGAAGGACTTTGTGCGTCTTTCGAAAAGCGATCATCCGCTGGAAGAAGCGAAACTGTTCCGCGTTCTTCTTGCGCATCCGCCAATCCACCCAGCTGATCTCGTTGTCCTGGCAGTAAGCGTTACTGTTACCTTTCTGGGTACGGCCGAATTCGTCGCCCGCCAGAATCATCGGCACGCCGTGTGAGAGCAGCAGGATGGCCGCGAAATTTTTCATTTGCTGCTGGCGCAACTGAAGCACGGCGGGGTCTTTCGTTTCACCCTCCGCGCCGCAATTCCAGCTCGCCTCGTCGCTCGATCCGTCGCCGTTATTTTCGCCGTTCGCCAGGTTGTGCTTGCCGTTGAAGCTCACGAGGTCGTTCAGGGTGAACCCATCGTGGGCGGTGATGAAGTTGATGCTGTGGTAGGGGTGGCGTTCACTCGACCGGTACAAATCGGGACTGCCCATCAGGCGCTTGGCTAGGGCCGGAACCATCCCCGGCTCGCTCTTCACGAACCGGCGCACCTCGTCGCGAAACTTGCCGTTCCATTCCGCCCAACGGCCCCAGGAGGGGAAAGTGCCAACCTGG
>CAZXBZ010000205.1:0-6735 GCA_964639135.1 uncultured Solibacteraceae bacterium
CGAATTCGCGAAAAGGATGCCGGAAGTTATGATTTTTTCGTTGAGTGGCAGGTAGATTTATCACACACTGGAATAACGATCTCTCTGGCGATCTCCGTGCGGGCCAGCCGCCGGACGCGTGAAAAGGATGGGCGCCGTGCGGTCCACAATCACATCGATTTTACTCATTTGCAGTGTATTCCTCCTGTTTTCAGTGGATGGAGAAGCCCAGATTCGTGTGGGCTTTCTCTCTTCCCTCGTGAAGACGCATCTTTCCGAAGAGGTTTCTAGCGCATCCAGTTGGGTTATTAATACAGCAACTGGAGAAACAGAATCGGTTCAACTGGCCGTGGGGGTGCCGCGGAATAGCGGCGATCAAACGGTTTCCGTGGAAGCGGATGTGCCGGAAGGCGCTCCGTTTACCGTGGAGCTGCATTTGGTTGGTTTCGTCGAGACAACGGCAAAAGATCGCCGGCCCTGGGCAAAGGAAGAAGGGGCGGGCTACGTCGGGTGGTGGCCCGACCCGCTGCTCCCCAATCGTCCGTTCCATGTGGTGGCGGGGGAAACGCAGCCGGTGTGGGTGAATGTGGTCACACCGCGCGGGGCGGCTCCTGGGACGTACTCCTTCCGGCTGAAGATCCGCGCCGCCGGCAAGCAGTGGGACAAGGAATGCAAGGTGGTGGTCTGGCCGGTGGAGGTCCCGCAACGGCAGTATTTCCGCAATGCGGCATTCCTTCCGCCCGGCAATCTGAGCGCTTATTACCGGCCGGAAGGCGGCATCGAGGGGGAAGCGTTTTTCAGCCTCTACAAGCGCTGGGTGCGGAAGGCATTCACCCAGCACCTGGGGCCGACCTTCGACATGATGATGGGCTGGAACGGCATCGCCGCGCGGACCCCCGAGACCTCCGGGCCTCTGGGGCCGACACCGGAAATGCTGGCCAGCCCGGCAAGCGGGGCGCTCGTGTGGCCGGTGCGGGAGACGGCCGGAAAGTACGATTTCCGGCGCGTGGACGAACTGGGAGCGATCGGCCGGGAGTATGGCATGAGGCAATATTCGATTGCTATCTTCGATCGTGAACGCTCCTATAGCCAGATGCCGCCGCGGGAGCGGGAGCAAATGGCCGGGTTGCTGAAGGCTTATGCCGCCCATTTGCGGAAGCAGGGGAGGCTGCGGGAGGCCTACGTCTACAACGTGGACGAACCGCCCGAGGAGCAATTCGATACCGTAAAGGACAACTATCGCTTCGTGAAAAGCGTGGCGCCGGATCTCAACACCTGGCTGTGCCTCAACCAGCCGAACGCCGTGAAAGAGCTGTCGCCGTTTACCGATATCCTCGACGTCTACATCCGCCAGTACGATTCGTCTCACGCCGAAGCGGTAAGGCAGGCGGGCAAACAGGTGATTTGGGCCGTGTGCGTATGGCCGCATGAGCATCCGAACCTCTTTATCGAATACCCCGGCGTGGATGCCAGAGCCATCGGATGGCTCACCTACCGCTACGGCATCACCGGCTTTGAATACTGGGGGCTCAACCAGTGGGGAGAGAACGTAAACAACCGGGACTGGGCGAACTTCGAGGCGGGCGGTACCCGGACTCGCTGGAAGCGGACAAAATGGCCCTGGGGCGATGGCTGGCTGCTCTACCCCGGCCCGAAGGGTGACCCGCTGAGTTCCGTGCGGTTTGAGAATTTGCGCGACGGCTTCGAGGAAGCGGAGCTTCTACGCGTGCTGGCCGGGCGCGGAGCGGGGGAGCAAGCCCGCGCGCTCGCGAACAAGCTCGCTCCCTCGATCGAAGATTACGCGACGGATCCGGCTCGCTATGAGGAGGCCCGCCTGGAACTGCTCAAGCTGGCGAGCCAGACAAAGCGGTCCGTGCGCTAAGCCTCGTACTTACCCGGGCCTTACTCGACGGGCATCTCCGCGGGGATCAGCGCGTCGAGTTTGGTCTGGAAACCGCGTGTGCGCATCGCCAGGCCGATGATGCCCATGGTGCACCAGATGACGCCGATCCACAGCGCCAGCGAGGACAGATTTACAAAGACGTACAAGCACACAAAAAAGCCGCCGGCCGGCAGAGCCAGGTTTCGCAGAACGCCAACAACGCCACGCTCCGCGTTCTTCACGAAATAGTGCTGGATGACGCAGAGGTTCACGCACATGAAGCCGAAGAGCGCGCCGAAATTGACGGCCTCCGCGGCGAGCCGGAAGGAGAAGAAGAAACCGCCAACGACGGAAACCAGCCCGACGCTGAGCACCCCGAAGGTGGGCGTGGAAAAGCGCGGGTGAATATAGGTGAAGATTTTGTGGGGCAGCAGACGGTCCCGGCCCATGCCGAAAAGCAGGCGCGAGGCGCTGGCCTGGCCCGCCACCGCGCTCGACAGGCCCGCCACCAGCAGGACAAAGGTGACGAGCGAGAAAAGCGCCTCTCCGCCGGCAAGGCGCGATACATCGAGGAATGCGGTATCCACGTCGAGATAAGTCGTGAAATCTGGCCAGAGCGACTGCGCAAGATAGGCTTGCAGGACGAAGAGCGCGCCGACGATCAGGCAAACCAGCACCGTGGCCCGGCCGATGTCGCGCCGTGGATTGCGGGTGTCCTCGGCGAGAGTGCTGATGCCATCGAAACCGAGGTAGCTGAACGCCGCGATCGAAGTTCCGGCCATCACCGCGCTCAGCGAAAAAGTCTCCGGGTTATAAAAGGGCTTCCAGGTGAACTGGCTCCCCGAACTGGGGTCTCCGCTGAGGATTCGTACCGCGGCGGCGATAAACCAGATCACCGAGATCGACATGATGACGATCATCACCAGATTGGCCCGGTTCGTAATCTGGAGGCCGAACAGGTTGGCCGCGGTGATCGTGAATGCCACGAGGACGATCCACGCTCCGTAGGGGATTTCGGGAACCAGCCTCGCGGCGGTGAGAGAAATGTAGATCACGCTGAGCATCGGGATGAGCAGGTAATCGAGCAGCATCGTCCATCCGGTCACAAAACCCAGGATGGGATGAAGCGAACGCCGCGTAAACGTGTAAGCGGAACCAGCGGCGGGAAAAGCAGCCGACATCCTGCCGTAGCTGAACGCGGTAAGCACCATGGCCGATAGCGCGAAGATATACGCGAGCGCCATGTGGCCGCGGGATACGCTGCTGACAATCCCGAATACCGGGAACGGCGCCGTGGGCGTGATGAACGCGATACCGAAGAGAATCAGGCCGGGCAGCCCCAGGACGGGCCGGAACGATTTCTGGGATTCCGCCTGATCGCTCATCGGGCATCCTCCACGCCGCACCACTGGCACACAAACTGGGCAAGAACACGCGTGGCTTTGACGAGCGATGCAATGTCGACGTATTCGTCGGCCTGGTGCGCCCCGCCACCATCGGGACCCCACATAAGAGCGGGAATATGAAAACAGTTTTGAAAAATATACATATCGCTTGGAGCGTCCAGGCCCTCGACGCGAGTCTGCGCGCCGCAAGCCTCGGCCACCGCACTGAACTCTACCACAAGAGGACTTGAAGGCGGAATGGAACAGCCCGGCAGCCAGCGCATGGGGAAATGCACGGAGGGAGGAACGGGAAACAGCTCCGGCCGCGCGGAGATGGTTTCGCGCCACCATTCATGAAACTCCCGCTCCACCTCGGCCTGCGTTTCATGGGGCATCGACTGCCAGTAAATCTCCACCTGGCAGCGCTCGGGGACCGTTTGCGGCTGCACCCAGCCCCACTTGCCGGTGGCGATGTTGGTTACCCAAACCGCGAACGGATCCGCGGAGTTGGCGAAATACGGCTCGATGGCCACGCGGCGTTCGCGCCGCCTCTGAAAGTCGTGAATGCGCGACAGCACATGATTGAGCTGATCCACCACGCGGGCATGCACTTGCTGCTCCCCGAGGATGCCCCCGGGCCCGAATAGAGTGATGTGAACCGTCCTGCCACCGCGCTGCGCCGGGCAAATCAGGAATCCGGTGGATTCCCCAATCACGGCCGCGTCGGCTGTGTAGCCGCGAACGCGGGCGGCCAGGGTTCCATTCGCTCCTCCGAACTCCTCGTCAACCACGGTCTCAAAGGTTAAATCTCCCTTCAGGCGGATTCCGGCCGCGTGCAGCGCTCGCAGGACGGTAAGGTTCATGGCGACGCCGGCCTTCATATCCCAGGCGCCGCGTCCGTATAGCCGGCCGTCTTCGAGATCTTCCCCCCATGGAGAACGCGTCCACGCCGCCGGCGTGTCGGCCGGCACCGTGTCGATATGCCCAGACAAAATGAGCGAACGGCCGCCCCCCGAACCCTTCTTGCGGGCATTGACATTCGGACGCTGGGTGTAGGAACGGCCTGGCCAGAACTCGGGATGCGCCGTGAGGGATGCAACCTCGGTGAGGTCATAGACATCGGGTTCCCAGCCAAGGCTGGTAAGCACGGAAGCGACTTTCCGCTGACAGGCGGCTTCTTCTCCGTTGGGAGGGATATTTTGTGACGGGGTGCGGATCAGATCGCGGAGCGTGGTGATCAGCCACGGTTCGAGGGAGAGCAGCGCGGCGTCGAGATCTTCCAGCAAATGATCGGCGATAAGAGACGATCGTGCGTTCGGTTGACGGCTGCTAAGCTCACTCATCGGGTCTATGTGCTCCTTCCACCAGTGTGCAACGTGCCGCCGCGCGGGCGGTCGCGCGCGTCGCGCTAGAGCGGGCCGGATCCGCGCATCGCGTCACCGAGCGAACTCACCTGGCGAACGGGCTTTCCCCCTGGATGGAGCTTGGCTATGGTTTCCACGGGCCGGTAGGCCGCGGGGATTCGTCCAAGAAAAACGATTTCCCTGGGAGCGGCCAGCGCGGCCACCTCGGGAATATCCGTGTAGCGCAAAGCCTGCATCACCGCCGGGCCATCCCAGTGACTTTCCGGCGGGCGATCCAGCACCACGCGGGAGATGCGCTCTTCCACCGCGCCCGCGTAAATCGCCACCATGCCCATGTTTTTGCGGCCGAACACGCTGACGGAACGGAGGGGCAATTGCTGATCTTCCATCAGGAAATCCACCGCGCGCAGCGTATCGTGCAGTTGCAGGGTCTCAAGGGTTGTTCCAAGCAGCGCGGCGGACATCTTCACCTCGGCCAACTCCGGATTGGTCATCCCATAATCTACGCCGCGAGGCCTCAGCACGAGGACGACGTAATCCGGCAGAAGGGAAAGGATATCATCGTAATCGATACCGTAAACCAGATCATCCCGATCCTTGAGATAGATCAGCGCGCCCTTGGGCGTGGCGGGCGGCCTTGGCATAAACAATTGGCCATGGACCGTCATGCCCGGCTCGGTGTCGAACTGGACGCTCCAACCCTGGCAATAGCGCTCCGTCCAGTTTTGCAGCGCCGCTTTCCGGGTGGCGAAGGGCGCGGTCCGGGGGGCTAGCCCGCGGAGCATTTTCGAAGTGAGCGTTTCGCGCAGCGCCGTTTTTCTGGCCGTCCATTCGGAGAGGCCGCGAATCTCAGGCACGCGCGCCTCTGGGATGAAGCTTCGGTCGATCCCCTCGTTTCGCGCATCCATCGGAATCGTGGATAACACGCGCAGCACGGATGGGTCCGGCTCCCGCGCAATGTCCGTCTCGCTGTAGGCGGGCCGAGAACCCGTAATCCACTGGCTGATCCAGAGATTGGCCGCCTCCCGGTAAGCGGGCGTGTCTTCGTGCCCCGTATCCGCTTCGAAGCTGGCGAGTTTATCCTCCGTGCCGTACCAGCGGTAGACTTCCCGCAGACGCTGCTCGACTTCGCGATAGCCCGCTGGCGGGAAACAGCGGTCGCGCCGCCCGTTCACGATCAGCAAGGGCCTCGGCGCAATCAGAGCGCCGATCGACGGCAGATCGAGCAGCTCCGAGTTCCAGACGTAGATACAATCGCAATTCTCGCGAACCGTGTAGTCGCGTATATGTGGCGCCACGGCCCACGTGCCGTGTACGGGGCTCGATACCTTAAATCGTTCATCGGCCGCCGCGGCAAACCAGGAAACGGCTCCGCCGCCGGAGCGCCCGGTGATCGAAGCGCGGCTCGCATCCACCTCCGGCCGCGTCTCGAGATAGTCGAGCGCCCGCATCGCATTCCAGACTTCCACCGCCGCGGGGTTGTAGCCCAGCGAGAGCCAGTGCCACCATTCGAGATTGTGCGTGCCGTGGTGGACGCCCGCGATCTCCGCGAACTCGATCGTATCGAGCACGAAGGCCGCGAATCCGTGCTTCACAAACCAGAGCGCGTGATGCTGGTAGGCGATTTTAGCGCCCAATGGCGAGGGAGAGTGCCCGCAGACGTAGACAACCACCGGCGCCCCGCCCTGGGGACGCTGCGCCGGAAGATAGAGATTGCCCGTTACATAGAGGCCTGGGGAACTTTGGAAAACGATGTTCTCCACCCGGTAGCCGTTTCGCTCGAACTGCCCGGTGGTCCTTGCCCGGAGCGGCTCCGTTCTGGAACCCTCGGGCAGACCCAATTCCCAGAGGAAATCGCGAAGGAATTGCGGACGGGCTTTTTCCCACTCCTGGCGCGTCGTAATTCCGCGGAATTGATTTTTCGCGATGGCCTCGCCGCGAGCGACCAGGTTACGGTGAAAACCCTCGCGGCGTTCGCGAGGGCTCAGCATTCTTACTCGTCCATCGGGGTTTGTGGCCGATTGCGCGGGCCGGGCTTGCAGCGGTACCGCGCCCGCCAAACCCGCGCTCATCAGCCATTCTCTGCGTCGCATTAGAAATCCAACCGCAATCCGAAGAGCATCGA
>CAZXBZ010000206.1:0-6726 GCA_964639135.1 uncultured Solibacteraceae bacterium
ATCACAAGCTCTCCTCAAACCTTCCGCGCGCCTCTTTCGGCCGGCGCCGCTACCCTTCGTTTCCGTACTTCCATGCCGCCCGCCACCGTTCCATCCAGTGGACGCCGCCTCTCTTCGCCCGGACTTGTGCCGGACAAAAAGAGCGCCTCATGCCGGGGGGCCGCACCGCGGTAGCGGCTGGATCCTCAGGCTTCGGCCGCCGGCTGGGCGGGCATTTCCGCGGTGTGCAGCCCCCGCATGGCCTTTACCGTCTCCCGGTCGCGCAACTGGACCAGCGCGTCCACGGTGGCTTTCACCACATTGTGCGGATTGCGGCTTCCCAGGCACTTGGTGAGGACGTTATGGACTCCGGCGGCTTCGATCACGTAACGAACCGGTCCGCCCGCGATCACGCCGGTACCTTCCGGAGCGGGTTTCAGCAGCACCTTGCCGCTGCCGAAGACCCCCGTCACCTGGTGCGGAATCGTGCGCCCGGACAGATTGATTTTCGAAAGATTCTTTTTTGCCGACTCGATTCCCTTTTTAATCGCCGAGGGAACTTCCTTCGCCTTGCCGGTGCCAAAACCAACGACTCCGGCGTCCGGGTCGCCCACCACGACAAGGGCGGAGAAACTCAGATTCTTTCCGCCCTTCACCACCTTGGTAACACGGTTGATGCTGACGACACTTTCCTTCAGGTTGTAGCCCGAAGCATCGAGGGGTTTTCTTAGAGTCATCATGACGAGCTTAGAACTCCAATCCTGCTTCGCGGGCGGCGTCGGCGAGAGCCTTCACGCGCCCATGATAAATGTAGCCGCCGCGGTCGTACACCACGGACTTCACCCCATGGGCGAGAGCGCGTTCGGCGATGAGCTTCCCGACGGCCTTGGCGCCTTCCAGATTGCCGCCCGTGGTGGTTACGGGATTCTTTTCGTTGCTGGAGGCGGAAACCAATGTGCGCCCCGCGCTGTCGTCGATCACTTGGGCGTAAATATGATTGAGGCTGCGAAACACCGCGAGCCGCGGACGGCTGGCGCTCCCGCGCAGCCGCTTGCGGATCTTCGCGTGAATTCGCTCCCGAATCAGATTGCGAGACGTTCTCCGGATCACTTCTTACCTCCCGCTCCCGCTTTGCCGACCTTCTTCCGCAGGACTTCACCCGTGTAACGAATGCCCTTTTGCTTGTATGGCTCCGGCGGACGCAGCATACGGATATTGGCGGCTGTTTGCCCAAGCAACTGGCGGTCGTGGCTGCTGAGCACGATATGGTTGTTCTTCTCCACCACCCCATCCACGCCGTCGGGCAAAAGAAACTCGATCAGGTGCGAATAGCCGAGCTTGAAAACCAGAATGCGGCCCTTGGCCTCGGCGTTGTAGCCGACGCCCACGATATCGAGTTCCCGCTTGAAGCCTTCGGATACGCCGACGACCGCGTTCGAGGTAAGCGCTCGCGTGAGGCCATGCAAGGCCGCGTACTCATCGCTTTCGCGGACCAGGTGCAACGTGGAATCTTTCTGCTCAAGCTTAATGCCCGCCGGGATGGGGACGGTCAGCTTGCCCTTGGGGCCCTCGACCTCCAGAACGTCGCCCACTTTGAGCTTGACGCCGGAGGGGAGGGGAATCGGCTTTTTCCCAACTCTTGACATGGTGTTTCTCGCTTCATTCCCCCGGCATCGTCATCGCGCGAAACCGCGATGGCGGCGAGGAGATCCTTGTTTCCTACCAAACGTCGCAGAGCAGTTCGCCGCCGACATTCTCCGCGCGCGCCTGCTTGCCGGTCATGACGCCACGCGGCGTCGACAGAATATTGATCCCCATTCCGCCGAGGACGCTAGGGATCTGCTTGCTTCCAACGAACACCCGGCAGCCCGGCCGCGAGACGCGGTTCAGTTTCGAAATGACGGGATAGTTGGAGGGCGTGTACTTCAGATAGATCTTAATGGTCCGCTTGCTGCCTTCCTCGGCGAGTTTGTAGTTGAGAATGTAGCCTTCCTCGCGCAGGATACGCGAGATCTCCATTTTCAGGTTCGAGGCGGGCACATCCACCTTTGGATGGCCGGCGGCATACGCGTTTCTCACCCTGGTGAGCATGTCGGCAATGGGATCAGAAAACATATATCTTTCGCTCCGTTCGAACTCCTCCGTCGAGGCGCTCCGTGTGACCATCTCCGCGAAATTCCCGCGAGGGGTGGACCCTCCCGGCGAACCAGGCCGCGCTTCTTAGTTCGCCTTCACCGGCCAGCCAGGCGATGCCGCCCGCTTCCCCGGCGAGGACGCGCCGCGTTCCCTGGCGTATCCGTCGCGGCCGGTTCTACCAACTGGCTTTCACCACCCCCGGCAGTTCGCCGAGCAGAGCCAGTTCGCGGAAGCAAATCCGGCACAGGGCGAACTTCCGGTAGACCGCTCTCGGACGCCCGCAGCGCCAGCAGCGATTCCGGTGCCGAATCTTGAACTTCGGCTTCTTTTGATCCTTAGCAATTTTTGCGGTGGTTGCCATTCGAATCCTCTTGCTTGCGTTTCGCTTCCTACTTCGTGAAGGGCATGCCCATTTCGCGCAGCAGCGAACGCGCTTCGGCGTCCGTTTCGGCGGTGGTGGTGATGCAGACGTTCATGCCCTTCGTCTTCTCCACCTTGTTGTAATCAATCTCCGGAAAGAGCAACTGATCGCGAATTCCGAGCGTATAATTACCGCGTCCATCGAACGCCTTCGTGGAAACTCCACGAAAATCCCTGACCCTGGGGAGCGCCACGCTCACGAGGCGATCCAAAAACTCGTACATCCGGTCGCCACGCAGAGTAACCATCGCCCCGATGCTCATGCCTTCGCGCAGTTTGAACTGGGCGATGGACTTCCGGGCCTTCGTGACAACCGGCTTCTGGCCGGTGATCATTCCAAGATCGCTGACGCACGCATCGAGCAACTTCTGGTTGCCGATCGCCTCTCCCAGCCCCATGTTTACCGTGATCTTCACGATCTTCGGCACCGCCATGGCATTGGCGTACTGAAACTCCTTGATGAGCGCCGGCGCCACTGTCTTCGTGTAATGATCTTTTAATCTGGTGTTGATCCGCATCGTCTGGTCCCTTATCGAGGCCCCCCGGTTTCCAATCGGGCGGGCGGTTTCGATGCCGGCCCGTTTGTTCCCCGGGCCGATTCGTTACTCCCGGCGGCGACATCCGCGCCAGCGGGCGCTTCCCGTCTACTTCGTCCGAATCTCGATGACTTCTCCGGTCTTCCGGGCAATCCGGGTGCGGCGCGTTTTGCCGCCCGCGGTTTCCACTTTCTTACCCACGCGCGTGGCGACTCCATCGGCCGTCACGAGCATGACGTTCGAGAGATGAATCGAAGCTTCCTGCTCCGCGATTCCGCCCTTGATCGCCTTCTGCGGGTTGGGACGAACGTGCCGCTTCATCAGCATCACCCCTTCGACCACTACCCGGCTCGTGGAGCGATTGACCTCGATAACCCTGCCCGTCTTTCCCTTGTCGCGGCCGGTAATCACCTTCACCAGGTCATTCTTACGGATCGCGGTCTTCACCGGGCGCGCCGCGATCTTGTGCAGCTCCTTTTTCGACGGCATCCTAAATCACCTCCGGAGCAAGCGACACAATCTTCATATAGCGCTTGTCGCGTAACTCACGAGCCACGGGCCCGAATACGCGCGTGCCCACGGGTTCGCCATCATCCTTCACCAGGACAGCCGCGTTCGAATCGAACCGTATGTAGGTGCCGTCCCTGCGCCGGGTTTCCTTGCGAATCCGCACGATCACGCACTTCACTACCTTGCCCTTCTTCACGTTCGAATCGGGCGTTGCTTCCTTCACGCTCGCCGTGACCACGTCGCCGAGCCCGGCCTTGCTGCCCTTGTCGCCGCCCAGCGGAAGTATGCACATCAGCTTCTTGGCCCCGCTGTTGTCGGCCACCTGGAGGATTGTCCTCATTCCAACCATGGCTATATCCCTTCCTGCCGCCCCTTCGAACCCGCATCCACGGGACGGTTCCGCTAGGCGATTTCGTCTTCAAGCACGCGGCCGGTTTTTACGTCGATCTGCACGGCGCGGCGAACCACTTCCTTCAGCTTCCAGCGCTTCAGCTTGCTGATGGGAGGATGCTCCTCGATCCGAACCAGATCGCCCACCTTCGCGGTTTCTTCCTCATCGTGCGCGTAAAACTTCTTGCGCACATTGACGATCTTGCGATAGAGCGGGTGCGACACCCGGCGGCTGACCGAGACGACGATGGTCTTCGCCATTTTGGTCGAGACCACCGTGCCGAGTTTCTCGTTCCGATGACCGGTTGGTGTTGACATGATCTAGTTTCCCTTCCCCGATGCGGCCTCGCCGGCCCGGGATTCGTTCTGGCGCAACACGGTCAGCAGCCGCGCCCGGTCCTTCCGCAACGCCCGGTAGTTCTTGATGCCGTCGGCTTGCCCGAGGGAAATCTGGAACCGCAGCCGGAACAGCCGCTCTTCGATGTCCTTGGCTTTCGCGGCCAGTTCATTGGCGCTCAAATTTCGGAATTCATTGGCCTTCATGATCGACCCTCAAACAAACAGTTCATCGCGCGAGATAATTTTCGTCCGCGTGGGGAGCTTCTGCGCCGCCAGGCGCATCGCCTCCCGCGCCACTTCCTTGCTGACACCCTCCATCTCAAAGAGGATGCGGCCCGGTTTGATCACGGCTACCCAGCCCTCCGGAGCTCCCTTTCCCTTACCCATGCGGGTTTCGGCGGGTTTCTTCGTGATCGGCTTATTCGGGAAAATACGAATCCAGACGGAGCCGCCTCGCTTGATCGAGCGGGTCATCGCGATACGCGCCGCTTCAATCTGCCGGTCGGTAATCCACCCGCAATCGAGTGACTTCAACGCGTAGTCGCCGAAAGACAGGGTGGACCCCCGTTGCGCTTTCCCCGACATCCGCCCCCGTTGCTGACGGCGGTACTTGGTTTTCTTTGGCATCAACATCGCGTTTTGTCTCCTGCTTTGCGCCGTGCCGCCCGCTTTTCAGGGCGAGCCGTCATTCACCATCCATCCCGCCGGCTCGCCGGCGGATTCCTTAAGACCGAACTGCTACTCCTGGCCGCCGCCCTCTTCACCGCCGGGTGTTTCCACGACGGGCGTCACGGGTTCCGGCGCCGTCTCCTGAACAGGTACGGGTTCCACCACCGGAGGAGGAACACTCCCGGCGGGCTCTGGCTGATACGCTCCGCTTTGCGAGGGAGCCACTAGCGGCGGCAGAATGCCGGCGCCTTCGCTTCTCACCGGCGGCACCGCCACCGTGCTTGCGGCGCGGCCGCCTTCACGAGGAGCGCGGAAACCGCCCTCACGCGCGGCATCGCGGCCGCCCTCCCGGGGCCTGCGTTCCCTGCGGCGCGGCCGGGCATCACCCGTATCCCCCGTCATCTTGCGGCCGCCTTCCAGAACCTCACCCTTGTAAATCCAGCACTTGATCCCGATCACGCCATAGGTGGTATGGGCTTCGGTAAATCCGTAATCGATATCGGCGCGCAGGGTATGCAGCGGCAACCGGCCCTGCAGATACCACTCACTGCGAGCGATTTCCGCGCCGTTCAAGCGGCCGGAAACCCGAACCTTGATGCCCTTGCAACCGAAGCGCAACGCCGAATCCACCGCCTTGCGCATGGCCCGCCGGAAGGCAACACGCTTTTCGAGCTGCATCGCGATCGATTCCGAGACCAACTGGGCATCCAGTTCCGGCTTGAGCACTTCCTGGATATCAATGAAGACATCGCGTTTTGTGCTTTTCGCGAGATCGGCCTTCAGTTTTTCAATTTCCGCGCCCTTGCGCCCGATGACGATGCCGGGACGCGAGGTCCGGATGGTGATCCGAAGTTTATTCCCTGGGCGATCCACTTCGATCGAACTGAGGCCGGCGGCCTTCAGGCGCTTGACGAGCGATACCTTCAGCTTCTGATCTTCCTGCAGGATCCGCGAATAGTCCGCCTTTGCGAACCAGCGGGATCGCCACGTTTTCGTAATCCCCAACCGGAATCCATAAGGATGTGTTTTTTGACCCATCGTTTATCTCTCGATCCGTCTCTGCCCTGGTCCGATTCTTCCTGACGCCCCGGCGATGTTCTTGCTTGCCACTCGCCCTTTCCCCGCGGCGCGCCGCTACGCTTCCGCTTCTTCCCGCTCCGCCACCTTGACGACAATGTGCGCCGTCCGCCGCTGGTAGCGATAGGCCCGGCCCATTGGTGCGGGGCGGATCCGCTTCATCCGGGGCCCGTCGTTCACATAGGCCTCACTCACAACAAGTTTGTCGACATCCACCTCGGAGGACCTGTTCTCCGCATTGGCGATCGCCGAACGCAACACCTTTTCGACCATCGGGGCGATACCCTTGTTGGTGGTCTCGAGGACGGTGATCGCTTCCGCCGCCCGCAGCCCGCGAATCCGGTCGATTACCAGGCGCGCCTTTTGTGGCGATACCCGAATGTGTCGTGCTTCCGCTCTTGCTTCCATCGTCGTTACTCCCGCGAAATCCCAGAGGCCGCCCTGCCGGGACTACCCGCGTCCTCCCGATTTGTCGGATTTGCCAACATGGCCCCGGTAGCTTCGCGTCGGAGAGAATTCACCCAGGCGATGGCCTACCATGTTTTCCGTGACATAGACCGGAATGAATTTCTTCCCGTTATGCACGGCGATCGTCTGACCCACGAATTCCGGCAGGATCTGCGAACGGCGCGACCAGGTGCGGATTACCTTTTTCTCCCCGCTCTCGACG
>CAZXBZ010000207.1:0-6697 GCA_964639135.1 uncultured Solibacteraceae bacterium
CTGCACCCCGGCGTCGCGGCGCTTGAGCTGGGGATGTTCTGCTACAACACGCAGCCCGGCCGCATGCCCCAAATGTTCTGGGTAAATACCGCCATTTCCGCCACGCCCGAAACCCGCTTCCTCTACCCCATGTCGCGCACCGTCGGCCATACCACCGCCGAAATCGCCGATTGGCCGGTCTTCAACGGCGTGGATTACAGTTGGGACCGCAACAACCAGAACATGCTCGGCGTTTTCGGGATCGACAGCTACGACAATTACCAGGGCGCCTATCAGTTCGACCGCGATTACGGCCTCTTCCGCTGGGCGGACCGCCGCATCGTGCAGGGCATGAAGCTCTGGACCTTCGGCAACGGTCCTGGGGCCAGGAACCACGTACGCGCCTACACCGATGACGCGGGACCCTACATCGAATTGCAAAGCGGCCGCCACGTCTGGGATGGCCACTACGAGTGGGTGCAGCCGCACAAGGTGGAAAGCTGGAGCGAGTGGTGGATCCCCGTCGCGGGTACCAATGGCCTCACCACGATCACGCGCGACGCCGCGCTGAATGTCGAACAGAATGGCGATAAGCTCACTCTCGCCGTCGCCTCAACCCGCCGCATCCCCGGCGCCGTGATCGATGTGCGCGCAAAAGACGGACGGTTGTTCCACCGCGCGCTCGATCTCGACCCCGCGAACACCTTCAGAACTGAGTTCCCCGGCGCGCTCGATGGCCTCGTTGTCCGTATCGCCGATAACACGGGCAAAGACCTGCTCGAATATCGGCACCCAGCCGAATCTCCCGGCCGCAAGGAGTACACCCCCTTCACCAAACCGCTCGAGCAGCCCCAGAAGTTGCCCGACCAGATGTCCGTGGAAGAACTGACGCTGGCCGGGGAGTACCGCTTCAAGGAACTTGATGATGCCGGAGGAGCGGCGCTCCTTGACAGGGCGCTCGCCCTCGACCCCGGCTACTCGCGCGCTCACCTCCAATACGGGATTCAGCGCTTCAATGCCGGCCGTTACGCCGAGGCCGCCGGACATCTCGAAAAAGCCATCGAGCGTGACCCCTACAACGATGAATCGCACTACTATCTGGCCATGAGCCGGCTCGCCCTGGGCGATGAGGCCCGCGCCGAAAGAGGGCTCTATTACATCTGGCCCGGCAGCGCCTATTTCGGCGAGCGGGAACACTACCTTGCCCGCTTCGCGCTCTGGCGCAACGAGCCTGGCTCGGCCATTGAGCATTTGCAAAAAGCGCTGTCGGTCAATACCGAAGATCTCTTGTCAAGGTTCCTGCTCTCGTCCATCCATCGCGCCGCGGGAGACCGTGAAGCGGCCCTGCGCGAGATCACGGAGATCGAACGCATCGACCCCACCAGCCGCCTCGCCCGCGCCGAACGTTTTCTGCTGACGGGCGATGCCGCCTCCCAGGCCGAACTTCTCCGGACGCTCGGCGGGCAAAGCCAGGAAGCGCTTGCCGTCTCGGAGTTCTACCGCGCGATGCGCGACTGGCGCGGCGCGGCGGCTCTTCTGCAACTCGTCGAATCCGGCAATCACGATCCTTACGGCACGCCGCCGGAGTTTCACTACACTCTCGCGTATTGCCGGCACAAGCTGGGTGACGAAGCGGGCTGGCGGCAGTCCCTTGCGAAGGCGCGCGCCGCCTGGAAAAACATCGATCGCTTCCCCTACCGCGCCGGCAGCGAGGCGCCGCTTTCCGAAGCCGTCGCGGCCGATCCTCGGGATTGGGTTGCGCAAAACGCCTTGGCCTCTCTGCTCTATTTCCGGAAACGTCCGGACGAAGCGATCAAGCACTGGGAGGCCGCCGCGGCCGCGAATCCGCAATCATTCTCCGTTCGCCGGTCTCTCGGTCTGGCGTACGCTGAACAAGCAATGCCCGTGGAAAAAGCGGCCGCTGAACTTGAAGCGGCGATAAAACTGAATCCCTCCCATCTCGGAACGGTGAATGATCTCAGCGCTCTCTACGCCAAGGCGGGCCGGTTCGAGGATCAGCTCAAGGTCTTGCGCGCCGCGCTTGAACATTCCCCCGGCGATGACGATCTCGCGGGCAGCCTTCTTGACGCCTACCTGATTCGCGGCGATTACACCGAAGCGGCCAGGCTGATCGATACGCACCGCTTCTCGCCGCGCCATCGCGCTTACACCTTGCGAGATCAATACCGCCTTCTCCGCGTCGGCTCCGGCTCCCGGGCGTTCAATCAGGGGGATTATCAGCAGGCGCTCGCTCTCTTTGAATCCGCTCTCGCGCCGCCCGAATCCCTCGGCGTCGACGATTTCGCGGGCCAGAGTTCACCGCGCGTCGAATACTACCAGGGCCTTGCGCTCGATGCGCTCGGCCGCAAGGCGGAAGCCCGCCAGGCCTACGAAAGAGCCGTTTCGGACGTCGAGCACCTTTCGGGCGATTTCGATAGCTGGAACTCCGGGAACTACTTCATGGTGCTCTCTCTCGCCCGGCTGGGCCGCGCGGATGAGGCGGCCCGTCTTGAATCGCGCTTCGCCGCCTTCGCTGGCGGAGAGCGCGAAGGGCACAGGAGGAATCGCCGGACCGATGCGCTCTACCTGCTCGGCCTCGTGGAGAAACGCGCGGGCCGCGCTCAGGCGGCGCAAGCTCTCTTCCAGTCCGCGGTCGAGATTAGTCCCGAATTTCTCCCCGCTAAAATGGAACTGCGCGGCGACGTGCCGAAGGAGTAGGCGGGTTATTTGAAGAGAGTAGCCGGCGGGCAAAGGGTTCGATGAGATCGAGAGCCATCCGCCCGCCGGCGATGCTATTTTACGTTTTCCTGCGGGTTCGGGTTGCGTTCGCTCACAACCTCCACCAGCCCGGTTATATCGCCCAGACTGTCGCGGACCGGCGCCAGCACGGAGATCATTCCCGGCCGCCGCTCCACCGTCAGCCGCCTCCCGGTATCGAGTACCTGTTTCATCTCGGGAAACATCTCCTGGGCCAGCGCGCCCCACACCCAGAATTGGCTGATCTCAAGCGAATTGCGGATTACAACCTGCACGCGCTCCGGGTCGCCCGGCAGCGGCATCCACAGATTTACGTCGCAAGGCTTCGAGCACAGAGTCGAAAGCCGGATGAGCGTTTTCTTTGTCGCGATAAACGGCTCGTGGTGTACGTCGTAATTGTCGGCGTCCGCCCAGCGGTCGCGCGGGTTCACCGTCAGCATCATACGCAGCGAGCGCTCCGTTGGAATTCGCCGCACCACATCGCCGTCAATCATCGCCGTGGCTGTCCGCGCCACGCTATCGAGTTCCGCCGCCAGCGGATCCGCGGCCTGTGCCGCCAGCGCAAAGAGCAAGAATAAAATCGCGATCCTCATCGGCTTCCCTCCGTTAACAGTTCGATCAAATAGCCATGCACCCGGTCCCACGCGGCGGCATCGAGCTTTCTTCCGAACCGCTCGTCCCTTGGCAGGGCCTCCCCGATATCGGCGTTTGTCCATTCCACGGGGTCCGTATCCGCCAGGGCCGGCCGCGATGCGTGCCAGTCCTTGAGCAGCGTTCCGTTGTAGCGCCGCGCCGTTTCCGCGCGCACGGTATCCTTCGGAGCTTTCGCGGCCAGCTTGTCCAGCAGCGCCAGATCCTGCAGCATATTTCGTTGCAGCTTCAGCCGCACGCTCGCAAGCGGCTCTTCGATACCAAACCGGTCTCCGGAGTAAACCAGTGTCAGCCCGCCCCCGTTGAAGCGGAACCACGGGTCCGGACCCGGTTCCACCGTTTGCCAGCGCACAAATCCACCGGTTTCCAGCATCCACGTCTTCAGTGGATCGAGCGTGATGTGAGACGCCGCTTCGTTCACCCTGGGTGTCCCGCCATAGAGCCAGATGATGTCGCCGCGCCGTTTGAGATCCGCCGCCATATCTCCATACCACTCGAACATCCCGCCGCTGCATACCCAGAAATTGAGGATGCCGGCCTGCTCCTTGAACTGCCGCTCCATCTGCCAGCTCACATCGGATCGGTACAGCCACTTCACCGGTGAATCGGCCGGAAACGCCTCCTTCATCAGCCGCGCATATTCCGCGAAAACCGGAATGTCCTTCGGGAAGCGCGTCTCGTCGCCGTCCCAATGAAACGACTTGTAGCGCTTCTTGTGGTTGAAGAACAGTTCGAAGTACGTATGCGTCCAGCCCTTCTCGCGGAAGTGCGCCTCCATCTCGCGCATCACGTTCACGAACTCGCGCTCGTAACCCGGTTCGCCCCACCAGAGGAACGAAGCCGGCCATTCCGGATTCACCGGCAGATAAACGAACGGAATCGGTTTCGCGCCCCGCCGCGTTTTCGCGAACGCGGAACCATCCAGTAGCGGACCGTAATGTTTGTCGTAGTATGTCCAATCCGCCACGCGCTTGGTCTTTCCGCTGCCCTCGAGCCGCGGCGCGAACTCGACGCCCATCTTGCCGCCGTGCCCGTAGCCCAGCTCGTGGAACACGCCCCGGGTCTCGTAAAACACCCGGTGGTAATCATGAATCACTCCGAAGAAGGCATCGCTCAGGAAAAACTTGCCCGCCTGTTTCTTGGCGAGCGCGGGGTATTGCTGGGTAACGAACGAACTCCCGTACGAGTTGTGGTCAATGGCCACCACGTCTTCCGCGGGCGTCACGGCGTCAAGCACCCGCACATCAATCGGCAGCCGCGTGGTCCGTCCGCCCGATTCGAGCGTCACCTGAACGCGATGCGTTCCTGGCCGCGCATCGGCGGGAATCCAGATGTCCACCCAGAACGGCTGCGTGGTCTGGCCATCGACGCGGTTCTCCGCATCGGGAAGTTGCCCGCTAAAGGGAGCGGCAACGGGAATTAGCGCGTCCGGATAGTAAACCTTCCTCGACGGTATGAGGTGCAGCCATTCGCGAAAAAGCTCCACTTCGAACGGCCCGGTGGCGCTCAGTTTATAGGCCGCCGGCCGCGCGCTCGAAACCAGCACCCGGCACGACGCATAGGCCGCGCGCGGAGAAACCAGCGTCATCTTGCGCGCGGGTTCCACGCCGGCGGAGCGGTCCGCCTCCACCACGCGTCCCGCGCCGTCGGCGCGTATGTGCGCCGGCAGCACGGAAATCTCGGCGGCGAGACACACGCCCGCCGCGCAAAATAAAAGCAATAAAAATTTCAAATTCACGAAATCCCCCGGTCAGGAGTAATGAAAGTTGCGAAAGAGGGAATGGGGCGTCCGGCCGGACTCCGCCGGCCAGTCACGGGCAAGATCCTTAAAGAAGATGCCAGGCTCCCCAATCTCTCTGCACCGTACGATCATATGTGCCCGCCAGCCAATCCGGCAATGCCGCGCGGGCCGGTTTTCTCGAAGCGGCAATGTCTCCTGCGATACTGAAGGCTTGGGATCCGTACTTCGCTTTGAACTGGAGGCCGTCTGCCCGGAGACGGGCGCGCGCGCCGGGTTGCTGCATACCCCGCACGGCGTGGTGGAGACTCCGGTCTTCATGCCTGTCGGCACCCAGGCCACCGTAAAGGGGCTCACGCCGGAGCACCTCGCGACGGAGGTTGACGCCAGCATCATCCTGGGCAACACCTACCACCTCTATCTCCGGCCCGGCCATGAGATCATCCGCCAGCTTGGCGGATTGCACCGCTTCATGCACTGGAACCGTGCGATCCTCACGGATTCCGGCGGTTTCCAGGTCTTCAGTCTCGATAGCCTGCGCAAGATTCGCGAGGATGGCGTTCTTTTCCGGTCTCACCTCAACGGAGACCAGCACCTGTTCACGCCCGAATCCACCGTTGACGCGCAGCAAGCGTTCGGGAGCGACATCGCCATGGTGCTCGACGAGTGCCCGCCCTATCCGTTCGAGTGGCCGAAGGCTCGCAAGAGCATGGAACTCACCGTGCGCTGGGCGCGCCGGGCCTTCGAGCACTTCCGCGCCATTCCGGAGGAATTCCGCGCGCCGCAGGCGCTCTTCCCGATCGTCCAGGGCGGTATGCACCCGGATTTGCGCATCGGCTGTATCGAGGAACTGCTCGAGCTCGGCGCGGAGGGTTATGCGATCGGCGGTCTCTCGGTGGGCGAGCCGCGCGAACTCAGCCTGGAGATGGTTTCCCTCTGCGCGCCAAGGCTCCCGGCCAGCGCCCCGCGCTATGTGATGGGCGTCGGGCTGCCGGAGGAGCTTCCGCGGTACGTGGCCCGCGGGGTGGACATGATGGATTGCGTCATGCCTTCGCGCAACGCCCGCAACGGCTGTCTCTTCACATCCGAAGGCCGCGTCGTCATTAAGCAGGCGCGCTACCGCGACGATCCGCGGCCGGCGGACCCTGCTTGTGAGTGCTATACCTGCCAGCACTTTTCAAGAGCTTATCTGCGTCACCTCTTCACGGCGGGTGAGATGCTTTTCTGCACTCTGGCCACCATTCACAATCTTCGTTATTACCTTGACATCATGCGCCGGATTCGAAAGAGTATCCTCGGCGGATGCTTTCCGGAGATCCTGCGCGAATTCGGCGCGCAAATTCCTGTAGACTAGTACATTCCGTCTTCGCGGATGGTGGGCTAAAGCTTTTGCCTGGAGGAACCGGGTTGGAGCGGCCCCAACGCCTCAACGTGAAGGACGGCCAGCCAAGATGCCATCATTTCTGTTATTCCAATCGGCGCCGGGCGGAGCGGGCGGATTGCTTGCCTTCCTCCCGATGGTGCTCATTTTTGCTATCTTTTACTTTTTGCTCGTCCTGCCCATGCAGCGCC
>CAZXBZ010000208.1:0-6650 GCA_964639135.1 uncultured Solibacteraceae bacterium
GCCGGCCGCGCCACGCCCAGGGGAGATCTTGCGGTCCATCCCCGCGCAGACTCCGGGTCTCGGTATCACTCCTCCGACCAAGGTGGTTGCTCCTGGGCAGGCTCTTCCTGGGCTCAGGCCTGGGGAGCCCATTGCGGGGTCGGAAACGGTGAGGCGTTTGCGCGGCGTCGAAGGCGTTGCGCGCCCGGCGCCTGGCCCTGCCCGTCCTCCCGTGCCCAACCGTCCCGGCGCGGTAAGCCGCCCGACCGCGAGGCCAGTTGTGCCGCCGACTCCGGAGATGGTGGAGCGCCTCAAGCAGATTCGTCCAGGTCTTGCTACGCAGCGGCCTGGAGCGCCGCGCCCCCGCCCTGGAGAGCCGATCTACGCGGGTCCCATGCGGCCCGGTCCGCAGTTGGACCGGGCGCGAGTGCCAGGCCGGCCGATGGCCGGTCCGGGCTATGCGGCTCGCGGGCGCGGGATGCACCCCACATCCTCTCCCTTGTTGCCGGATGTCGCGCCCGCTCCGGCGGCGCCGGGCAGGAAACCCGCTGGGGGCAAGCGGGTGGCCGGCCGCGGACGCCGTCAGGAATTCGAGGAGAAGGAGCTAGCGTTCCGTCCCGCGCGGCGGCGGGAGCCTGAAGCTCCGCCACCGATCACTCGCGAGATCACCGTTGCCGAGGGGATTACGGTGAAGGAACTCTCCGAGAAATTGGATGTCAAGGCGAGCCTGATCATTAAAAAGCTTCTGGACAGGAAAGTGTTCGCGACCATCAACCAGACGCTCGACGCAAAGCTCGCCGAGGAGATGGCCCGCGCGTTCGGCGCTTCCATCAAGCAGATGAGCTACGAGCAGGAAAGCGTCCAGGATATCGCGGAAACCGAGGTGGAAGGCGATCTCGAGGAGCGTCCGCCAGTGGTGACGATCATGGGCCACGTGGACCATGGGAAGACGTCGCTTCTCGATGCCATTCGAGCGACCAATGTGGCCGCCAGGGAAGCCGGCGGCATCACTCAGCACATCGGCGCTTATTACGTCGAGAAGAACAACAAGAAGATTGTTTTCGTCGATACGCCGGGCCACGCCGCGTTTACGCGGATGCGGGCGCGAGGGGCCAAGGTCACCGACATCGTGGTGCTGGTGGTTGCCGCGGACGATGGCATCATGCCGCAGACCGACGAGGCGATCAACCACGCGAAGGCGGCCGGCGTGCCGATCATTGTCGCGATCAATAAGATCGATAAGCCGAGCATTAATCTGGACCGGGTGAAGCAACAGCTCACCGAGCGCGGCTTGATGCCGGAAGATTGGGGTGGCGATACCGTCACCGTTCCCGTATCGGCCAAGGCAAGCATCAATATCGATCTGCTGCTTGAAATGATTCTGCTTTCCGCCGAGATTCTGGAGCTGAAAGCGAACCCGGCGCGGCCGGCGCGGGCCACCGTGCTGGAAGCGCAGCTCGATAAGGGCCGGGGCCCCGTCGCCACCGTAATTGTGCGCGATGGCACGCTTCGCTCGGGCGACCACTACATTTGCGGCTCGGTATTCGGCCGGGTCCGCGCGATGTTCGACGATCGCGGCAATTCAGTAAGCGAAGCCGGTCCATCGATGCCGGTGGAAGTCCTTGGACTGGAATCCGTGCCGGAAGTGGGCGATACGCTCCAGGTGGTCACGGATACGGCTAAAGCGAAACAGATTGCTCTGTATCGTGAGTCCAAGGCTCGCGACGTTCAGATGGCCAAGAGCAGCAAGATTACGCTTGAACGCTTCCATACCACGTTGCGTGAAGGCGAAATCAAGGAGCTGCTCATTGTTCTGAAGGCCGATGTGGGCGGCACCGCGGAAGTGGTGGCGGAGACCCTGGAGAAGCTCTCGAACGACAAGATACGCCTTCGCGTGATTCTTAGCGGAGTGGGCGCGATCAATGAATCCGATATCTTGCTGGCCTCGGCGTCGGACGCGATCGTCGTCGGCTTCAATGTCCGGCCCGATAAGAACGCGATTGCGCTCGCCGAACGGGAGAGCGTGGATATCCGGCTGCATACCATCATTTACGAACTCACCGACGAGGTGAAGGCGGCGATGTCCGGCATGCTGGAGCCGGTGTACAAGGAAGTGTTCCGTGGCCGCGCCGAAGTCAGGGAAGCCTTCAGGATCACGAAGGTCGGCACCATTGCCGGATGCCTGGTGGTGGAAGGCACCATCACGAGGGATTCCCAGGTGCGCCTGCTCCGGGATAACACGGTGGTCTTCACGGGTAAGATTTCTTCGTTGAAGCGGTTCAAGGATGACGCGAGCGAAGTCCGCGCCAACCTGGAATGCGGCATCGGCATCGAGAACTACAACGACATCAAACCCGGCGACGTCATTGAAGCGTTCGTGCGGGAGCGGGTGCAGGTGGAGGCGTTCGCATAAGACCCTTCGCGTTTGAGCGCCCGGTGGAGACGCGGCGGTAGTGGTTATGGCTTCCATTGCGGCGTTGGTCCTCGAAATACGCATCGAGCATGCACAATCCCTGAAGGATAAGCGGCAGGTGGTCAGGAGCCTGAAAGACCGCCTGCGTCATCGCTTCAACGTGTCCGTCGCGGAAACGGATTTTCAAAGCCAGTGGCAACTGGCGGAACTGGCTGTGGTAACTGTGGCAAGCAACCGGACAATTGCGGACAACACCATGCGAAGCGTGGAACAATTCGCGGCGGAGCACCTTACCGGCGGCTTGATTCGCGCGGATCTGGAGTGGCTCAACTAGCGGCCATGGATCAACGCAGGCAGCAGCGGGTCGCGGACGCGATTCGGGATGAACTCTCGGAACTCATCGTGTATGAACTCGACGATCCACGAATCCGCATCGCGGGCATCACGGATGTGCGCTTGTCGCCCGACGGGAAGCGCGCCGATGTTCTTGTGCGGACGGAAGGCGGTCTTGAGCAGCGCGAGGAGACCTTCACGGCGCTGCAAAATGCGTCCGGCTTTCTTCGGCATCAATTGACGAGCCGCCTGGCGCTGCGCCACGCTCCTGGTTTGACGTTTGTTTCCGATACGGGGGTGGCGTCGGACCAGCGAATGGAGTCGCTCCTGAAGGAGGCGCGGGCGTGGAGACGGAAACTGGACGCTTCAAATCTCCGGAGCGATGCACCGTCCGAGCCCCCCAATGCCGGCAAGGCGGGTGAGCGATGACGCCGCGGCGCCTTTCCCGGCGCTTCGCCTTGCCGCTTATCGCCGTCTGGATCGGCGTGCTGGGCCACGGCCCGCTCGTTTCGGCTGGACAGCGCGCGGCTCACGCCGGCCAGGCAAGCCACCCGCCGTTGATGCGCGTGGAGAAAAGCCTGCAGGCCATGGGCACCACGTTCACGGTTGCCGCGTACGGAACCGATGCCGGTAATCTGGAGGCGATTCTCGACGCCTCCTTCGACGAAGTGCGGCGGATCGACGATCTTCTCTCCAACTACAAACCCGATAGCGAACTTAGCCAGGTCAACCACTCGGCCGCGAAGGAGCCCCAGCGGGTATCGCCGGAATTCTTCGACCTGATCTCGGCCTGCGTCCAATACAGCCGGGAGAGTGGCGGCGCGTTTGATATAACCGTTGGCCCGTTGATGAGAATCTGGGGCTTTTACAAAGGAACGGGAAAGCTTCCCACAAAGCGCGAAATTCGCGAAGCTCTGGACAAGGTGGGCTGGAAAAATATAGTCTTAGACCCAGACCAGCGAACGATCGCCTTCCGTACACCAGGATTGGAACTGGATGCCGGAGGGGTCGGGAAGGGCTACGCGGTTGACAGGCTCGTGAGCAAGATGCGGGGGTACAACGTGCATGCCGCGCTGATATCGGCCTCGAACAGCAGTATCTATGCGATCGGCGCCCCTCCCGGCGAAGCGCGGGGATGGAAGGTCAGTCTGCGTGATCCGAAGCATCCGGAACGCACCATCGAAACGGTTTACTTGAAAGACCAATCGATGTCCACTTCGGGAAGCTACGAGAAGTTTTTCAAAGTTGACGGCGTGGTTTACAGCCACATCATGGATCCTCGAACCGGCATGCCCGCTCGAGGAGCCTTGTCGGTGTCCATCATATCGCCGAGAACAATCGACAGCGAGGTCTGGGCGAAACCTTACTTCATTTTGGGTAAGGCTTGGACGGAGACCCACAAACAAAAAGATTTTCGAGTGTATTACTGCGAGGATAAGGCGGGACCTTCATGCGCTTGGCTACCGTGAATAATCGATTGTTGGATGCCTGCCGGCGGCGTCCGACGGATGTGCGCCCGGTGTGGTTTATGCGGCAGGCGGGGCGATATATGTCGCAATACCGCGACATTCGCCGCCACCATACCATCCTCGAAATCTGCAAAAACCCGGAGCTTGCCGCCGAGGTAACCATGCAGCCGATCAACGCTCTGGACGTGGATGCCGCGATCATCTTCGCGGATCTCCTCCTGCCCGTCGAGCCCATGGGGTTGAAGCTCCAATTCGTGGCGGGGGAAGGTCCGGTTATCGACAACCCGGTGCGTTCCATGGCGGATGTCGATAGCCTCTCCATCTCGAATACGGATGAATTGGGCTATGTGGGGGAATCCATCCGCAAGGTGACGGCCGAGCTCGACAACAGGATTCCGCTCATCGGCTTTGTCGGCGCGCCGTTTACGATTGCCAGCTACATGATCGAGGGCGGCGCCTCGCGCACCTTCGTCAATACGAAAAAGCTGATGTACGGTAATGAGACGCTATGGCGCCGCCTGATGGGCAAAATCGTCGATGTGGTTGGTCCGTTCGCGGTGCTCCAGGTTGCCTCCGGCGCGCGGTGCATCCAGGTCTTTGACAGTTGGGTGGGCGCTCTCGGGCCGGATGATTACGTCCGCTACGTGGCTCCCTACTCCCGCGCGCTCATCGAACGGGTGCGTTCGGCCGGTGTACCGGCCATCCATTTCGGCACTGGCGCGGCGGGTTTCTTCCGCGAGCTGCACGCGGCGGGCGGAGATGTGATCGGCGTCGATTGGCGGGTGAATATCGATCAGGTCTGGAGCGATATCAGCTACCGGTCGGCCATCATGGGCAATCTCGACCCGGCCGCGCTCTTTGCGCCGCTTAGCGAACTCAAGGAAAAGGTGACCGAGTTGTTGAAGCGGACCGGTTCCCGGCCCGGCCATATCTTCAATCTCGGCCACGGCATTCTGCCCGAGACGCCAGTGGAGAATGTGAAGGCCGTGGTTCAGATGGTCCGCGAGTTCAAGCCCCAGGGCCGCGATTAGCGCGACGATGGAATGACGAAATCATCGGTGAGATTCGCCGCGGCCGCCGCGCCGAAGCGCGTTGCGATCGTGGGCGCTGGAATCTCGGGCTTGAGCGCGGCATACGCACTAAAGAAAGCCGGATGGGAACCCCGAGTATTCGATACGCGTTCCCGCGCGGGCGGCGTGCTTGAAACCACGCATGCCGGGGATTGCCTCGTGGAGGGCGGTCCGGATAGCTACCTTGCGCAAAAGCCCTGGGCAACGGCGCTTATCCAGGAGCTGGGGATGGCCGGCGACCTTATCGGCTCGAACGACGGCCGGCGCAAGACCTTCATTGTTCGTAACGGCCGTCTGGTCCCCATGCCGGATGGCCTGCTGATGATGATTCCCACCCGGCTGTTCCCCATGATTGGGACGCCTCTGCTGAGCTGGCGCGCCAAGCTGCGCATGGGCCGTGAACTGTTCCGCCCCGCTCCCCGTCGGGCGCGCGACACGGACGTTTCCGTCGCCCGCTTTCTGCGGGACCACTACGACCAGGAGGTGGTGGATTACCTGGCCGAGCCGTTACTCGCGGGAGTGTATGGCGGCGATCCGGAACGGCTGAGCGCCGCGAGCGTTCTGGGGCGGTTCGTCGATCTTGAGCGCGAGTACGGAAGCCTTACCCGCGGCGTGCTCGCTTCAAGACGCAAGCATGCCGGCCGCCGTCCGGGAAACTCCGCGCCGGGTTCGATATTTCGAACACTAAGGAACGGCCTGGGTTCTCTCGTCGGCCGGCTTGTGCAATCGATCGGCCCGGAGAACCTGCATCTCGGCGAATCCGTGGAGCGCCTGGAGCGAACGAACGAGGGGTTCCGGTTGCACCTCGCCGGAAGTATCTTCGACGCATCGCGGGTCATTCTAGCGATACCGGCGTATGGAGCGTCAAATCTCCTCAAACCGTTCGAACCAGCCGCCTCCGCTCTGCTCGGCCAAATTCCCTACAACAGCTCCGCTACCGTGGTTCTGGTCTGCGATTTGGCGCAATTGCCCGAGCCGCCCGCTGGCTTCGGCTTTCTGGTTCCGCGGCGCGAGCGGCAAACGATGGTGGCGGCCACTTATGTTCAGAACAAATTCGACTACCGCGCTCCAGAGGGCAGCGCCATAATCCGCTGCTTTGTGGGGAATGCCGCCGAGCAGGATTCCGGGCTTCGCGACGATGCAACCTTGACGGCCGCCGTCCTCGCGGATCTGCAACGGCTCACCGGATTTCAGATGAAGCCAAAGGCGGTACGCATTTTTCGCTGGCCCAGGGCCATGGCGCAGTATGAGGTGGGCCATGCGGCAAAGGTCGCGGAAATCAGGGAACGGATGCACGGCGTGGAAGGCCTTTTCCTGGCGGGGAATGCCTACGAGGGGATTGGCATCCCTGATTGTGTGCGCTCGGGCCAGGAGGCGGCCGCGGCC
>CAZXBZ010000209.1:0-6645 GCA_964639135.1 uncultured Solibacteraceae bacterium
TAAGCTTCACTGGCGCGAAGCTCTCTTCCCCCATGGCCAGTTGCAGCAGCAAGCGGCTTCGAGTGGCTGCAAGCACCGCATCATTCCGCTCGAGCGCAAGCCTCTCTCGCTCCAGACGAACCCGGATCAGATCGGCCTCGGCCATCGCACCCTCGCGGACACGATTGGCGTTGTATTCCACAATCTTGTCGAAATTCGCCAGATTCTCGTCGAGCAGGGCTACGCACCGTTCCGCGGCGAGCGCATGCCAGTACGCCTGTTTCACGCGCAGCGCCACATGGCGTCGTGCCAGCGTCTGCTCTAGTTCCGCCACGCGCAATTGCGCATCCGCGAGTTGCGTCCGCCGGCCGCGCTTGCCGAAAAGCTCCCACTGTTGCTCGATATAGCCATAAATGTCACTGTCTTGTACGGGCCTATAGCCAGGCTGCTGCCACGCTCGAAGGTTTTCCCACTGGAAATTGAAGCTTGGGTTATATGTCTTCGCAGCCTGCGTGCGCAGCCCTTGCCGCGCCTCCACGCGATTCCCAGAGGCCGCGATCTCGGGGTGGCTCGCAAGAGCACGTTCTACGGCCTGCTTCAGCGTGAGGACATCCTCCGCGAAAGCAGCGGAGGTGATGCTGAAAAGTACTGCTATCGCGAAGAATCGCATCAAATTATGCCTACTTCCTTAATTTAGCACCAGTTTGTCCGGTATTGGCGGCCGTCAGCGCTCCATGCGCATAATGCCAGTATGGAGTTATCGTTTTATCATCTGGACGCGTTCGCCTCCCGGCTGTTCGGGGGCAGTCCCGTCGTAGTCGTGCCTCTGGAAAACTGGCCGCCGGACATGCTGCTGCAAGCGATCGCACGCGAAAACGGTGTTGCCTCCTCGGCTTTCTTTATGAACAACGAAGAAGCGTTCCATCTGCGGGCGTTTACCCCGAATGCCGAAGTAGATTTCTCCGGGCAGGCCACTCTCGCGAGCGCCGCCGTGCTCTTCGAAGAGTTGGCTCATCCGAAGGATACCGTTCACTTTGATACGCATTCCGGCCACTTCGCCGTTTCACGACGGGATTCTCGCATTGTAATGAGTCTGCCCGCGACCCCGGCCAAGCCGACCGCGCTCTCCGACGAACTGATCGCGGCAGTTGGCGCCAAGCCCAAGGAAGCACTTGAAAACCGCGATATTGTCCTGGTTTTCGACAATATGGATGAAGTCGCAGCCCTAACCCCAGATATGGATGCTCTCAAGCGTCTTGTGCCCTACGGCCTGATCGCAACGTCGCTCGGAGACGATTGCGATTTTGTTTCGCGCTTTTTTGCCCCGGCCCGCGGTGTTCCGGAAGATTTCGTCACCGCCGCGGCGCATTGCACGCTCGCCCCCTACTGGGCCGGTCTCCTGGGACGCGAGGAACTGCACGCCCGGCAGTTATCAAAGCGTGGAGGCACGATCTGGTGCGGCCTTGAAGGCGGCCGGGTGCGTATCGAGGGCGAGGTGGTTTTCTACCAGAAAGGCAGTATCCTCATCGGCGAAGGTTAGCCGCGGAACGCGACGCCGCGGCTTCGCGCCGCTCTATTCCCCGCTTGCTGGTGCGCCCGGTCAAGGCCGCACCAGCAAATCAAGGCATATCCGCGGACGTTACAAAGTGTCAGTCCTCGTCGGTGGTTACCAGCCGGTTGACGACATTCATGTCCTCAAGCGTGGTGATGTCGCCCTCCACCCGGTTGGTGGATGCAACCTCGCGCAGCAGGCGGCGCATGATCTTGCCGCTGCGTGTTTTAGGCAGCGCCTCGGCGAAGCGAATCTCCTTCGGCTTGGCGAAGCTGCCGATCTCCTTGCCCACCCAGGCGCGCAACTCTTCGGCGAGCGCCACGCGGTCATCGTTATTTCCCTGCTTCAGCGTCACGAATGCCACCACGGCCTGGCCGGTGAGTTCATCCGGCTTGCCGATCACCGCCGCCTCGGCGACGGTGGGGTGATGTACCAACGCGGATTCCAGCTCCATCGTGCTCAAACGGTGGCCGCTCACGTTCATCACGTCGTCCACGCGGCCGAGCACCCAGTAATAGCCCTGCTCATCACGCCGCGCGGCGTCGCCGCTGAAGTACACGCCGGGAATCCGGGTCCAGTAATTCGATGTGTAGCGCTCCGGATCCTTCCATAAGGTGCGCGCCATCGCAGGCCAGGGCCGGGAAATGACGAGGTACCCCTCCCCGGGGCCTTCCACCGGCTTTCCGTCCAGATTCACGATGTTCGCGAATACACCGGGCAGCGGTTTGGTCGCGGAGCCCGGCTTGCAAGCGATTGCCCCCGGAATGGGCGAAATCATAATACAGCCGGTTTCTGTCTGCCACCAGGTATCCACGATGGGGCAGCGCCCGGCGCCGATGACGCGGTGATACCACTTCCAGGCGGCGGGGTTGATCGGCTCGCCCACCGAACCGAGAAGGCGCAGGCTCGAAAGGTCGTGCGCCTTCGGCAACTCCTCGCCCTGCCGGATAAACGCGCGGATCGCCGTCGGCGAGGTGTAGAGGATATTGATTTTGTATTGCTCGACGATCTCCCACCAGCGGTCCCACTTGGGGTAATCGGGAGCGCCTTCGTACAAAACCGAGACGGCGCCCGCCCACAGCGGACCGTAAACAATGTAGCTGTGGCCGGTTACCCAGCCCACATCGGCCGCGCACCAGTAAACGTCCTCGTCATGCAGGTCGAAGACCCACTTCATCGTGAGGCCGGTTTGCAGCAGGTAGCCAGCGGTCGTGTGGACCACCCCCTTCGGCTTGCCGGTAGTGCCGGAGGTATAGAGCACATAGAGCGGATGCTCGCTATCCACGGGTTCGGCCGGACATTCATCCGACACGCCCGCCTCGAAATCGCTCCAATAAACGTCCCGCCCTTCCCGCATCGGGATCTCTGAATGGGTACGCTGATAGACCACTACCGTCTTTACCGTGGCGCAGCCTTCGCTGAGCGCATCATCCACGGTCCGCTTCAGATGGACTTCCTTGCCGCGGCGCCAGCCGCCATCCGCCGTGATCACGAGGGACGCCGAAAGATCCTCGATACGGAAGCGCAGAGCCTCGGCGGAGAACCCTCCGAAAACGACGCTGTGCGTGACACCCAGCCGCGCGCAGGCAAGCATGGCCGCGGGAAGTTCCGGAATCATCGGCATGTAGATGACAGCGGTATCGCCGGATTTCAGCCCGGCGCGCTTCATCCCGCTCGCCAGGCGCGATACGGTGCGATGAAGCTCGCGATAGGTAACCGCGCGCGTATCGCCGGGCTCCCCGACAAAGTGATAAGCCACGCGATCGCCGCGCCCCGCCTCGATATGGCGGTCCAGGCAATTGTAACTCGCGTTCAGCTTACCGCCGGTGAACCACTTGGCGAACGGCGGCGCCCATTCGAAGACATTCTTGTACTTCTCGAACCAGACGAGTTCGCGCTGGGCCAGGTCTCCCCAGAACGCTTCGGGGTCATCGGCGGCCCGCTTGTACATCTCTTCGTACGCGGCAGGGCCTGAAACATTGGCGCGCGACACAAACTCCGCGCTCGGTGGATACAGTTCAATCTCTTCCATGGTTCCTATGGCTCTCTGAATGATGCCTCTCTGAATGTCCGGCATGACGCGCCGCCCCAGGAGGCGCTCAATGGCTGGCCACGATTCTATCAAATGAACTTGCCGGGTATGCGCGCATTACCCGGATGCGCGAATACGCGCGCCCGGAACCGCTGGCGCGTGATGCGATATCCGTAAATTCTTGACGGCGGGGCCGCCGGTCAGGAGTTAAACGCCGCCAGAGCCTGTTCCCGCGTCTCGTAGATATCGAAAATCCGGTGCATGCGCACCAGTTCAAAGAGCGCGCGCACCGGCTTCGTCATTCCACAGAGCTTGAGGTCGCCGCCCGAAGCATTCAACTGCCGGAGACAGGACAGGATGGAGCCGAGACCGCTTGAATCGACAAAACCGAGGTGCCGCATATCGAAGACCACCTTCGATTCGCTCGCGAGAAAGGGGCTGACTTCATTCTTGAAATCCTTGGCGTTACTCGCGTCCAGGCTGGGACCCGGAATTTCTACTACAACAACGCCATCCAGATTCGTGGTAGCCAATGCCATGTTCATTCCTTTGCTTGTTTCGGTTGTCACCAGAGAGGCTTAGCCCATGGGCGAAGTATTCGCGTCCGCGCCAAATCTCTTCACTATTCTAATCGTGTGCCAGCCTCCGTCGTTGCGCGTATAAACCACGCTATCAACGGATTTCGCGATAATAAACACGCCAAAGCCGCCATCGCGCGTCCCGTCAAGGACCGGCGGCTTCACCGATGCCGGATCGAACGGGATGCCGGTGTGGGCGAGTTCAAGACGGAAAGCCCCATCCTCCACCCACGCCGAGATGCGCAATGGCTGAGTCGGGTCTCCCCCGTAAGCATGCCGCATGACATTGCTGGCCAGTTCGCTCACGGCGAGAATCAGTTGGTAGAGAGCGTCCTCGGTATAGACTCCATGCGTCCAGCGAACCCACAGCTCCCGAACCCACTGACGGATCGAGGCGAGTTCGCTCAGGCTGCTGGTGAATACATGGCTTTCCCGCGGCTTGCCCTCGGGCGCCGCCGCGGGCTTGATGCTCACCACCACGCAAGTAAGGTCGTCCTCGAAGATGTCTCTCTGGCTAAACGCGACCACGGTGGAGCGGAGTTCCTGGATGAGGTCCTCGGGCGGCAATCCCGCCAGCTTGCGGACACATTCATACAGGCGGTATTCGCCGAAGAACTCCCCGGCCGGATTGCGCGCCTCGGTGATGCCGTCCGAGTAGAACACAAAGATGTCGCCGGGCTCGAAGTGGTGCGTAATCTGGTGGTAGACCTCGTTCTGGAGAATACCCAGCGGGAGGTTGTCGCCCTGGAGGAGAAAGGTCTGCTGATCGCGCACACGAAGATGAAAGGTCTTGGTGTGGCCCGCATCCACGTAGGTCACCGTGTTCCGCACGAGATCGAAGCGCGCGTAGCTCAGGCTCGCGAAGCTATCGACGCTGATCATCTGGAGCGCGACGGCCGCGTTAAGGCTGGTGACAATCTCATCGACCCGTGGAATATCGCGGCGGCCGGTATCCACCATGATCTGGCAGAGGGTCCGGAACAGACCGGTCTTGGTTCCCGCGGCGAGAATGGCGGCTGGAACGCCCTTCCCCATCACGTCGCCCACAACGACGTCGAAGCACTTGGGGCTGTGATCGACGATGTCGTAAAAATCCCCGTCGATCGTCTGGGAGGGGAGGGTGAGCGCGGCGATACTCGCGCCTTCAATCCGATCGGGCACACGGGAAAACAGGAGGGACTGCTGGATTCTCGACCCGATGTCCACTTCCTGGCGCAAGCGCTCGGATTCGATCTGCGCGGTGTAGAGACGCTCGTTCTCGACAACCAGCGCGGCCTGCATTGCAAGAGCCTCGAGCAGCCGCAGATGGGGCGATTCAAAATCCTGCTCGCAATCGTCGGTCCACACCTCGAGCGCGCCGTGTAACTGGTTCTGCGTGGAAATGGGAACCACGACAACGGACGCCGCCGAATCGAGTTCCGGCTCGTCGTCGAGAATTCTGGAAAGATGGCTCGCCCGCCTCAAGATGAGGCTGCTCTTCTGATCGAGCGCCCGGCCAACCACGCCGAGTTGCGGCGCGCGGGGCGACGGCCTCTCCGGCGCTACCCAGGCCGCCGGAGTGAGCACCCCGCTATCTTCTATCCATAGAATCGCGTTAGCGCCACGCCGAACGGCCACCGCCCGCTCAATAATCCGGTTGAGCATGTCCTGCCGGTCCGGCAGGTTGCGCATGTCGGCGGTCCATTCAAAAAGTGCGTCAAGGCTCTCCCAACTGGCGCTGAGTTCCTCGAGAAGCGCCTCCTCCTGGCGTTCTTTCTCGATCAGTTCGAGAGTCGATCCGAGAAGGCTGTTCAGCGCGGAGGCCGAAGCCCGGTCGGGAGCGCACAAGTGGATGTAACCGATGGGCAGATTCTGCAGAGCGGCGGGAATCCGGCGGTAGTAGCGCCCATGGCGGCCATTCGTTTCGCCCTGGGGGCGGGCATCCGCGGAAGCCGAATGACCCTCGCCGCCGTTCACCGTCACGTCGCGCGGCAACAACTTTCCAGCGAGAATGCGGAAGGAGGCATCACTCTGCTCCACAATCCAGGAGAGAGTGCCGGCGTACTCCCAGGCGAGCGCGGCGCCCACCGCCCTGGCGAACTCCGCCGGCCGGCCGGCCAGGGCCTTCCGCACTTGCGGCTCGAGAACGAAAAGCGTGTCGCCGGCGGCGTAAGGAAGAAACTCGTTGGCGGCGCCCATCCAGGGTTATCTGTCTCCTCTTCGCGGGGCTCCGCTCGATCGCCCTCCGCCGCCGGCGGCATATCCGAACAATCCATGGTTTTGCAGGTGCCGCAGAATCGTCGAGGGCGCCACCGGCTTTGCGCAATGGGCGGCCACGCCGTAGTGCATGATGTCCGGAGGAAGATCCTGGAGGCTCATACCCGTAAGAAGCATTACCACGGGAGCCGGCGGCCCGTTCACATGAGAGTCATAAATCGTCTTCAGCACATCCACACCGGATATCCCCGGAAGCACGAGGTCAAGCAGGACGGCATCCGGCTCGAAGGTGCGGCATAGATCGAGGG
>CAZXBZ010000210.1:0-6624 GCA_964639135.1 uncultured Solibacteraceae bacterium
TCTACAACAAAAAAAGCCCTCTGATCTAGTCAGAGGGCCAAACACGAGTGGCCCGGAACAACACGTTCCGGGCCATTTCTCTGGGCTCAACTCCACCGCTTCCACCGGACTCGCCAGTCTCACGAACTCCAGCGCCGTCTCGCGGCGCCCGATCCTGACGCTAGGCAATCCTGACGCTAGGACGGAGACGGGTGGCGGATTCCAACAAACGCCGTCATGCGGCCGGCTGCTTCGCGGTCTCTTCGATAGGAGTGGAACAGCGCGGAATCCCGGTACGTGCAGCGCCCGCAATCGGAGATTACCTGTTCACGGACACCGGCCCGGACAAGCTGCCTGGCGCAGGACCCGGCGAGATCCACGCGCGCCCTGCCGCGCAGGTCCCCGCGCTCCGGGAAAAGGCTCTGAAATTGCTCCGCCACCTCCGGCCCCACCTCATAAGATTCCTGGCGGATGCAGGGTCCGATGGCGGCCAGAAGCGCGTCCGGCCGTGTACCGAACTCAGCTTCCATCACCTCCACGGCCCTGGGCAAAATGCCGGCCACAATGCCGCGCCAACCCGCGTGAACGGCGGCGACGGCGGCCGAGACCGGATCCACCAGCAGGACGGGAACGCAATCTGCGGTCCGGATGGTGAGCAGTATACCGGCCTGGCTCGTGACGAGGGCATCTCCTTCGCCCAGAACGCCGCCTTCGCCGCGAACCACGACGACATGGCGGGAATGGACCTGCCGGACCGCCGCGGCTTGAAATTCCGAGAACGCGGGAATCTCCCGCCTGCCTCCAAAACCATGCACCAGCCATGGGAAACGATCGAGGCTCTCCTCCCGGAGGATGCCGTTAAGATCCATCGTGAACATACGGTGTTTAAGGTCTAGACAGGATCCTTGACCTGAGAGATCATCACCTGCTTCTTGAAATCGGCCAGCATGCTCTCATCGAGGCGCACTTCACTCGGCCGCTTGATCAGATTCGGGGTGGCGTCGATCTTTTCCTGTAATTTCAGCAGGCCGTAGAAAAGGTTTTCCGGACGCGGCGGACAGCCCGATATGTAGACATCCACGGGGACGATCCGGTCCACGCCCTGCAATACCGAATACGTATTGAAGGGTCCGCCCACGCTGGAACAGGCCCCCATGGAGATCACCCATTTCGGTTCGGGCATCTGATCGTAAATCCGCTTGAGCACGGGCGCCATCTTGAGCGTTACCGTGCCGGCGACGATCATCAAATCACTCTGCCGCGGACTGGGTCTGAAAACTTCGGCGCCAAAACGCGCGATATCGAAGCGGGGGCCGGACGCGGAGATCATCTCGATGGCGCAGCAGGCTAAACCAAAGGTAAGCGGCCAAAGCGACGATTTGCGCGCCCAGTTGAATACGTAATCGACGCTCGTGGTGATGAAATTGCGCTCGAACTCATTCTGCAGGAACGACAAAGCTCCACCTCCCGCCGGTTCCCAAACCCGAGCGTATCACAGCATCACATTTTCAGACAATAGAGTATGGAATAGAAAATGAACGCCGCCGCGCCCGGCGCGCCCATCGCTTTGCGCGCCCGCGAGGCGTTATCACGGCGAGGAACGCCCAACCGCCCTCCAGCCGGATATACTTCATGTAGTCATGCCACGCGCTCAACTGCTTGTTCTTTTCCTCTTGCCGGCTCTGTCGCTGGGCTTTCTCGCGGGTTGCGGCAAAGCAAAGATCGACAACAACGAAGCCGTCAGGGTGGCCATCCTGCGGCACCTGGAAGCGAGGGGCGACCTCGGGATGGAGAACCTCGACATCCAGATCGTGAACACCAAGTTCGATGGAGATTCGAGCGAGGCGGAGGTCCGGTTTCAGCCGAAAGGCCAGCCGCCGGAATCTGGAATGACGATGCGTTACAAGCTGCTGCGAGAAGGCGACGCATGGAAGGTGCAACCGAAACCCGATGCCGGCCATGCCATGCCGCCCGCTTCCGGCGGAATAGCGCCAGCCGGCGCGATGCCCCCTGGGCACCCTCCGGTGAACCCGGCGCCGAGGCCGTAGCGCATGAAATCCATTGTGGTGATTGGCGCTGGTCCCGCGGGCTCCACCGCCGCGGAACAGATGGCGCGCGCCGGGTTTCACGTGCGGCTCCTCGATGAAAAACTGGCGTGGGAAAAACCTTGTGGCGGCGGAATTACCTATAAGGCCTACCAGCGCTACCCGTATCTGCAATCGAATCCAGCGGAACGGCGAAATATCTTCACTTGCGAATTGCAGGCGACGGACGTCAAGCCGTACCGGTTCGAGCTAAACCATCCCCTGCTCATCTACTCCCGGCGGGATCTCAATGCGATGCTGATCGAACGCGCCGCCGCCGCGGGCGCTTCGGTCGAAAAAGTGCGCGTCACTGGCGTGGAACGGCTCGATAAGGGCTGGCGCTTCTCTACCCCGAACGGCTCGATGGAAGCCAGCTACGCCATCATCGCCACCGGCGCTCGGAATGTCCTCAGGGATTTCGGCACCGCATGGAGCCCCCAGAACACCATGCTCGCCATGGGCTACTACGTGCCGGGGCAACTGGATTCGGTGACAATCCGCTTCTTTCCCTGGCTGCAGGGCTACATCTGGCTCTTCCCGCGCGGAGATCATATCTCGGCCGGCATTTGCGGCAAGAAATCGGAGCACAGATCCCTGCGCTCGACCTTGGAGCGATACCTCGACGAGGCGGGAATCGCCTGGCACGGCGCCGATTTCTACGCCCACCTTCTGCCGGCGCTGGAGAGCGTACACTGGCGGGAGAACCGCCTGGCCGGCGAAGACTGGATGGCCGTAGGTGACGCCGGGGGACTGGTGGACCCGATTACGGGGGAGGGGATTTATTATGCGATCCGCTCCGGGGATCTGGCCGCGCGGGTGCTCGCCGATGAAAGTATTCCGATCAATACGAAGGCACAAGCTTACGTAAGCGATATACAGCAAGATTTTGCCGCTGATCTGGAGCTTGCTTCTAAAATCTGCCGTCTCTTCTACCTCGGGCACACCGGCATTGGCACGGTCCCGCAAAGAATGATCCAGTTCGCGAGGGGAAACGTACAGATTCGCCGGCTCCTGCAGGACCTCATGAGTGGCACGCAGGATTACACGGGCTTGCGGGAACGCCTCACGGATGGCATCAGCGCTCGCGCGTTCGGTGTGATCGTGCGCTTCCTGCGCGCCAGCGTCCCGATTCGAGAGAATCTGGCGCCGGAATCCGGTCGCGGCTAGCATGCGTCCGGCTCGCCGGCACGCGAGAAAGGGTAAGGAATGAATACCAGCAGATCGGAACAGTTACTCGCACGAGCCCAGAAGCTGATTCCTGGGGGCGTCAATTCCCCGGTGCGAGCATTCCGGGCTGTCGGCGGCATTCCGCGCTTTATCGAACGCGGCGAAGGCTGCTACATCGAGGATGCCGACGGCAACCGGTACATCGATTACGTGGGGAGTTGGGGGCCGCTGATTCTCGGCCACCGGCCGCCGGCGGTGATTGAGGCGATACGCGAAGTGCTGGAGACGGGCACCAGCTTCGGAGCGCCCACCGAACGGGAAATCGAATTGGCGGAGGAAATCCACGCAGCCGTGCCCAGTATGGAAATGCTCCGCCTGGTGAATTCCGGTACCGAAGCGGTGATGAGCGCGCTGCGGGTGGCGCGTGGCTTCACCGGGCGAGACCTCACCATAAAGTTCGAGGGCTGCTACCACGGACACGTCGATTCGCTATTGGTGAAAGCCGGCTCGGGACTCGCCACGCTCGGCATCTCGGATTCGGAGGGGGTGCCCCGAAGCTTCGCGGAAACCACGATTTCCGTACCATTCAATGACCTCGACGCGGTGGAGCGGGCCTTTGCGGCGTACCCCGGCAAAATCGCCTCCGTGGTGGTGGAGCCGGTGGCGGGCAATATGGGGTGCATCCCCCCGGCGCCGGGCTTTCTCGAAGGGCTCCGTGAGCTTTGCGCCTCCCATGGCGCTCTGCTCGTATTTGATGAGGTGATGACCGGGTTTCGCGTGGCTTACGGCGGAGCGCAGGCCCTCTACGGCATTCGGCCCGACTTGAGCGCGTTCGGCAAAGTGATCGGCGGCGGTTTGCCGATTGCGGCCTACGGGGGCCGGGCCGAGGTCATGAACCGCGTGGCGCCGAACGGGCCCGTTTACCAGGCGGGGACGCTCTCCGGCAACCCGCTCGCGGTGGCGGCCGGCCTCGCGACGCTGCGGGCGCTCAAGCAGCGGCCGGAACTCTATCAGCGCCTCGATGAAAACACGGCGGCCCTCACCGCGAACCCGCCCGAGGGCATTACCGTGAACCGGGTGGGCTCGATGTTTACGTTCTTCCTCACGCCGGCGCCGGTGACGGATTTCCAGAGCGCGCGGCGAAGCGATACTTCCAGATTCACCCGCCTCTTCCACTGGATGCTGGAGCGTGGTATTTACATGGCGCCTTCACAATTCGAAGCGGGATTCGTTTCCACCGCGCACGGCGCCGCGGAGATCAGCCGAACCAGGGAGGCGATGGCGGCCTTTTTCGAGCACGAAACGCGCGAATAATCGGCACGCCGCAGGACGAGAACACCGTCAGGAGGAAGCCGAGACTAAAGGACAGGACGGCCAGCCGGCCCGCGGTGGAAATCCTGGTTACGGTCCGCCCGGCATTCCGCCGCATCTTTACGCCGAGCGTCACGCGCGAGGGGAGACCGGCGCTCGCGGCCTTGCGCAGCGCCACCACGTAGTCGCCGTCCTCGGGCACACGCCATTCAAATTCACCCTGCCCGGCCGCGAGGGCTGACCGGAGTTGCCGGTAATCCACCCGGCCGAACCAGGATCGCTCCCGCCGGAGAATCTCAACGTGAATCGGGTCTGGCCGCGCTTGGTCACTGCTTTCCGGACCTTCGGATTGGTCTTCCACTCGGAACTGCACGATCAAGGAATCCCCGGCGCGCATCCAGGGCAGACGCACGCGGCGGAGATCACCCTGGGGAATTTCCGCCGTGGTTTGGATCACGTCGATGGTCCTTGCCTCCGGCGCGGAGGACTCCATGACCACGGCGGCCCGGCTGCCCGTGAAGGGAGCCAGCCAGAAGCAAACCACGATGAAGGCCAGCGCGGGCATGGGTTCAGCCCAAGTATCGCAGAAGCGGCCCATGGGAAAAAAGAACGCGGGCTAGACGAACTCGGCGTCGGGCATGCCGGTAAGCTCACGCAGCCGGCTCATCTCGTGTTCAATCTGGTGGTTCACCTTGGCTTCGGCGAATTCCGCCGCTACGCGAATGGCGTTGCGGATAGCCTTGGCGCTCGACCGGCCGTGGCAAACAAAGGTGCAGCCCTGCACGCCCAGCAAGGGAGCGCCGCCGTATTCGGAATAATCCAGCCGCTTCTTGAAGTCGTTGAACGCGGGCTTCGAGAGCACATAGCCAAGCTTCCGGGTGACGGTGGCCTCCATCGAATCCCGGAGAATCTGGCGAATGGTTTCCACCAGCCCTTCGCTCACCTTGAGAGCGACATTACCGATGAAACCGTCGCAAACCACCACTTCGACGTCGCCACTGTAGAGATCGCGCCCTTCGACATTGCCGATGAAGTTGATGGGGAGTTCCTTGAGCAGCGGCGTAGTGGCGCGGGTAAGTTCATTCCCCTTGTGTTCTTCTTCGCCGATGGAAAGAATGCCCACGCGCGGAGAGGCATAGCCGAAAATCGCGCGGACGTAGATCTCCCCCATCAAGGCGAACTGCGCCAGCATGGTGGGCGTGCAATCGACATTCGCGCCGACATCCGCCATGACGGCCGGGTGATCCGGGCCCTTGGCTGTGGGAAAGACCGAGGCGAGCGCGGGCCGCTCCACTCCGGGAATGGGCCGCAGCACCATCTTCGCCGTCGCCATCACCGCCCCGGTGTTTCCGGCCGAAACCACGCCATCGGCTTCACCATCCCGCACCAGGCGGCAGGCCACGCGAATGGAGCTATCCTTCTTGGTCCGCACGGCTTTGGCGGCGCTATCGCGCATCGTGATGAACTCGTTCGCGTTCACGATGCGGATGGGCAAATCCCGCGCCCCGCGATATCGCTTCAGGTGGTCGCGCAGAACGGCTTCCTGTCCGACGAGGATCACCTCGTGCCCAAGTTCGGACGCGGCTTGAACGGCCCCGGCCACCTCGGTTTCCGGAGCGTGGTCCCCGCCCATGGCATCAACCGCGATTCGCTTAGTCATTCATTCCCCGGTGAGTTCTCGCTCAGAGCTATGGCCGGACGCGGGAAGTTCGAAAGGAGTGGAGAGCTACTTCCACGGTGGGAATGCTTAGACCTCGGCCACTTCGATCACTTCGCGGCCCTTGTAGAAACCACAATGGGGGCAGGTGCGGTGCGGCAATTTGTTTCCGCCGCAGTTCGGGCAGTCGGTAACGCCCTTGCGCGGCAGAAAATCGTGCGCGCGGCGGGTGGACGTACGCTTCTTGGAATGGCGTCGTTTTGGATTAGGCATCTATATCTCCTGTCGCCGCTCCGGGGATATTCCCGGCACTCCCAGGGGATCGGTTCTCCTGGACGGCATCTCTCCGTAAACTCAATCAATTTCTCGGGAACGCTCGCGCTCCGTGTCTTCCCATCCCCAACCGCGCCCATTATAGTACGCGAC
>CAZXBZ010000211.1:0-6621 GCA_964639135.1 uncultured Solibacteraceae bacterium
CGGCCTGGCTGATGATGGAGCGCCTGCATCTGATGATCGCCGCGCAGACACAGCCAGCGCGCGCGCTGGCGGCACTCTATGCGCTGGGAGTCGTGATGCTGCTTTCGGCCGGGGCGCTGGCGGCCCGAATGGGGAGATGGCTCGAATGCGGCGGCTGGCTGCTTGGCGGATATTCCATGGTGTTTCTGGACCAGACCGTGACGTTCGCCCAGGCGCTGGCGGCGGGGCAAGCGCCAAACCCGAGGTGGCTGTGGGCACCGGGGCTGGCGGCCGCGGGTGTTGGGCTGATTTGGCTGCGGGGACGAAAGCCGGTGGCGGCGGCAATTTGTTTCGGGATTCTCATGGCCGCGCCGTTCGTCATTTACCGCGCGGAGTTCGGTGTGGACGTGATGGCGCGGGACGCGCGAACGCCCGAACTGACGGCTCTTTCGGAATGGGCAAGAGAAAATACGGACCGGGACGCGGTGTTTCTCTTCCCAGGGTTCGAACGGAGCCCCGCGCCGGGGGTATTCCGGGCGATGGCCCGGCGCGCTCTCTACGTGGACTGGAAATCCGGCGGGCAAGTGAATTTCGACATCGAATTCGCGCGGCTATGGTGGGCGCGCTGGAACGACGCGGGCAAGGGGAAGTTCAACCCGGAGCGGGCCGGGCATTACCTGAAGCTTGGGATCGGCTATCTGGTGACGCCTCGCGCCCGCGCGCTCGACGGGCTGACGCCGCTCTACGCGAACAAGGATTTCGCGGTCTACCGGACCCTGGACGTGGCGGCGTGCGTGGAAGCGGCGGCTTGCGGACTCAGTTCAACCAAAAACTGAAGTAGAGGTAGACGCCGAGAACGAGCGCAAGGACGAGGCCCGTGCCAAGAACATCGGGCACGCCCCAACTGGCGCGGTTCGCGAGGCGAGCCTCCTCGGATACCGACGCGAACGTCAGGTTTTCCACTTTGGACGGCGCGGGAGGCGGAGTCGCCAGCGAGACCGCAACCACCAGAACGACACTGAAGAGGAAGAGAATTCCCGCGAAATAGTAGCCGTTAAAATTACCCGCCGGCCAGAGAACGCTTTCCGGCGCGAGCGCTCCGCTTTTCGCCAGGGTTTGAAGCGTGAGCTTGGCCATGCCGAGAACAAAGCCGGCGGACAGGCCCCAAAGGGCTCCCGTGGCGTTGATCCGCCGGGAGAAAAGCCCGAGAAGGAACACGGCGGTGATGGGGGGCGCCAGAAAGCCCTGGACGTTCTGAAGATAGTCGTAAATGCCGCTCGCGCCCTCGGAGATTTTCTTCATGACGGGGATCCAGATGAGCCCGCAGCCGACCACGGCGACGGTGGCGGCGCGCCCGACGCGGACGAGGGTTTGCTGGGAGCGGCCAGGGCGCAGCTTCTCGTAGATATCGACGGTGAAGAGGGTGGCGCACGAATTGAAGAGCGAGGCAAGGGACGACATCAGGGCGGAGAGGAGACCGGCGACCACCAATCCGCGAAGGCCCACGGGCAGCAGGGATTGCACCATGGTGGCGAAGACGGCATCGCCCAGGATCTGTCCAGAGCCATCGGTCTTGAGCGGGATAGCGAGCAAACCCTTTTGATGAAGGGCGAAGCCGATCATGCCCGGCACGAGAAAAATAAGAACGGGCCAGACCTTGAGGAAAGCGCCCCATATCACGCCGCGGCGGGCATCGGTGAGGCCGCGAGCGGCAAGAACACGCTGGACGATGTACTGATCCGTACACCAATACCAAAGGCCGATGACGGGCGACGCGATCATGACGCCCAGCCAGGGAAAGTTAGGGTCGCTATTCGGACGCCAAAGAGCGAACTCGCTGGCGTGCGGCTTGACGCCCGCGACAAGCGCCTCCCAGCCGCCTAACTGGGCGAGCCCGAACCAGGTGACGAGAGCGGAACCCAGCAACAGGATGAAGGTTTGCAGGACTTCCGTGTAGACGACGGCCCGCAAGCCGCCCATGACCGTGTAGACGCCCGTCAGCAGGACGGAGGTGACGGCGCCGACCCAGAAGGCGTTGTCCGGCGAGCCGAAGGTCTCCGGCAGAAGGGTCTGGAAGACGATGGCGCCCGCATAGACGGTCACGGAGACCTTGGTGAAGACGTAGGCGACCAAGCTTACCACGGAGAGAAGCCAGCGGGGGCGGGCATCGAAGCGGCGCTCCAGGAACTCGGGCATGGTGAAAACGCCGGAGCGGTAGTAGAACGGCGCAAAGACCCAGGCGAGCAGGAGCAGGATCCAGGCGTGCATTTCCCAGTGCGCCTGCGCCAGGCCGTTGAGCGCCCCGCCGCCCGCGAGGCCGACAATGTGCTCCGACCCGATATTCGAAGCGAACATGGAGCATCCGACGACGAACCAGCTCACATGGCGGCCCGCCAGGAAATAGTCCGCCGCGGTATTCTGACGGCGCGAGGAATACCACGCAATGAGAACGATCAGGGAGAAATAGAACCCGAGAACCAGCCAATCCGCCCAGTGCATGTGACAACCCCTTACGCGGCGGAACTCGAAGCCCGCCGCGCGCCAACGCAAGAAAATGAACGCACCCGTGCGATTCTACGCGGAGGACCGCCGGCGGCGCAAATAAGCGGCGGCGAACCTCCGGGGGCTATGCCGAGGGGCCGTATTGGAGTTCATAAAACCGGCGATATTCGCCGCTCTTGGCGCGCGCCACCCATTCCGCGTTTTGCCGGTACCATTCGACCGTATCGCGGAGGCCTTGCTCGAAGGGGATCTCGCGCCGCCAGCCGAGCCGCTCCTTGAGCCTGGTGCAATCAACGGCATAGCGGCGGTCGTGACCAGGGCGGTCGGTCACGCGGGTTAGTAGGGATTCGGGCTTGTCAAGAATTTTGAGCAGGAGGCGCAGCACCTCGATGTTCGGAAGAGGGTTATCCCCCCCGATATGGTAGGTTTCCCCGGCGCGGCCTTGCTGAAGAATGAGGCGCAGGGCGGCGCAGTTGTCGGCAACGTGGATCCAGTCGCGGACCTGCAGGCCGTCGCCATAGACGGGAACGGGCCGGCCGGCTTCCATATTGCTGATGGCGAGGGGCAGCAGTTTTTCCGGAAACTGGTACGGCCCATAGTTGTTGCTGGTGCGGGTGATGACGGCATCGATGCCGAAGGTATGAACAGCCGCGTTCACCAGATGCTCCGCGCCCGTCTTGCTTGCGGCGTAAGGGCTTGAGGGCGTCAGGGGATCGCCTTCACGGAAGAGGCGCGGAGCCTCGATATCCCCGCCGACTTCATCGGTGGAGATGTGAAGAAAACGGCCGGCCTTGCGGACGCGGCAGGCATCTAGCAGGACCTGCGTGCCGAGAACATTGGCGCGCACGAACTCCGCCGCGCTGTGAATGCTGCGATCCACGTGCGATTCGGCGGCGAAGTGAACGACGTAATCGCAGGCTTCGGGAAGGGCCTCGAGAACGTGCGATTGTTCACAAACGTCGCCCCGGACGAAGCGGTAGCCGGGGGCATTCGCCACTTCGACGAGATTCTCCAGGTTGCCCGCGTAGGTGAGCTTATCGAAGTTGACGACCTCGCCATCCGGGTGAAGCCGGACCCAATCGCGGATGAATTGCGACCCGATAAACCCGGCTCCGCCTGTAACAAATATGCGCATTCCGCACTACCTCACAGCAGTAAATCCGTTGCCCGGCCGCCGCGATGGCGCGGAACGGCCGATTCTCTCCGCCCGAATCCGTTACGAGCGCCGCCGCGAGGCCTATTCCACCGTCACGCTCTTCGCGAGATTGCGAGGCTGATCGACATCGCAGCCGCGGCGGAGGGCGATGTGATAGGCCAGCAATTGCAGAGGAACAACCTCAAGAACCGGCAGTAATAATCCATCGGCTTCCGGAACAAAAAGTGTATGCTCGCAGAGCGACGCCACCGCCTCATCCCCTTCGTTCGCCACGGCAAGAACGATCCCGCCGCGCGCTTTGATGTCGTACATGGCGCCGAGGATCTTCGCGTATGCCAGGCGGCTGGACGGGGAATCGAGATTCCGGGTCGCGAGGAAGACGACCGGGAGCTCTCCATCGATGAGGGCGTTCGGGCCGTGCTTCATCTCGCCCGCGGGGTAGCCCTCGGCGTGAATGTAGGAGACTTCCTTCAACTTAAGCGCACCCTCGAGGGCAATCGGGTAGTGTACGCCGCGGCCGAGGAAAAGAAAATTTCCGCTGCGGTGGAAGAGCTTGGCCAGAGCTTCCACGCGGTCGTCGAGCGCGATGGCGGCCTCTATCTTTTCGGGCAGAAGGGAAAGCTCGCGAACGAGGCGCAAGCTCTCGGACGGACTGACGGTTTCGCGCAGCCGCGCCAGATGCAACGCAAAAAGGAAGAGGGCGGTCAGTTGCGCGGTGAACGCCTTGGTGGAGGCCACCGCGATTTCGGGTCCGGCCTGGGTAAGGAGCGCGGCCCCGGCTTCACGGACGAGAGTGGAGCCGGGCACATTGCAAATGGCGAGGGTGAGCGCGCCGCGGTCCCGGGCTTCGCGGAAGGCCGCGAGGGTGTCGGCGGTCTCCCCAGATTGCGAAACGAGAATCGCGAGGGTGTTCGGCTGAATGAGCGGGTCGCGATAACGAAATTCGCTGGCGTAATCGACCTCGACGGGAAGGCGCGCGAGCTTCTCGATCATGAACTTGGCGGCGAGGGCCGCGTGCCAGCTCGTGCCGCAGGCGGCAATCCGGATTTGCGTTACGGCCGTGAGTTCCCCGGAGTTCAATTCCATCTCATTGAGATAGACCGCTCCGGTCTCGAGGCCAATGCGCGAGGAGAAGGTCTCGCGAACGGCGCGGGGCTGCTCATAGATTTCCTTGAGCATGAAGTGCTTGAAGCCGCCCTTTTCAGCCATCACCGGATCCCAGAGCACGTGGGTGACGGAACGGCTGACGGGCTTGCCCGCGAAATCCATCAGGCGGACGCCGTCGGGAGTAAGCACGGCGATATCGCCATCCGAAAGAAAAAACATGTCGCGCGTGTAGGGCAGAAGGGGCGTAACATCGCTGGCGACGAAATACTCATCCTGACCGAGGCCAATGACGAGGGGAGGCCCGAGGCGGGCGACCACGATCTTCCGCGGTTCATCGGCGGAAATGGCCGAGATAGCGAAACTGCCGCGAATGCGGTCGGCCGCGCGCCGGACGGCGACGGCGAGATCGTCCTCGAGATAGTGTTCGATAAGCTGGACGATCAGTTCCGTCTCGGAATCCGTGACGAAGAGCCGGCCCTCGAGCTCGAGTTCGCGGCGTAGGGCGGAGTAATTTTCGACGACGCCGTTGTGGACGACAGCCACACGGCCGCGCGGCCCGACGCGGGGGTGCTCATCCGCTTCCGAGGAGCGGCCTTGGGAGGCCCAGCGGGTATGCCCGATGCCCGTGCTTCCGGTGAGCGGGCGAACCTGGATGGCGTCTTCGAGATGACGCAGCTTGCCGGCGGCATGGCGCACATCGAGCTCGCCGGTTTCGGCGATAACGGCGACGCCGGCGGAATCGTAGCCGCGATATTCGAGCTTGCGGAGACCCTCAAGAATGACGGAGGCCGCGGAACGCTCACCCAGGTAGCCAATGATGCCGTACATTTACGAGCCTTAGCGAACGGTCTTGGAGTGCCGCCGGGACGGCGAAAGCATGCGTGCCGTTTCTGAACGCCGGGGGAGCCGGGACCGGACCGCGCGAACCTGGCGGACGGCGAGCCTAGTCCGGCAGCTCGATGGAATAATCTTCGATCACGGGATTGGATAACACTTCGCGGGCGATCTTTTCGAGCTGCTCTCGAGCCGCATCCCGATCGAGGGAATCGCCGAGAACGACATCGAAGTACTTCCCCTGCCTGACGCTTTCCACCGCGCCATAGCCGAAACCGGCGAGCGCTCTGGTGATGGTTTGACCTTGAGGGTCGAGGACACTCGGCTTCAGATAAACGTGTACGCGCGCTTTCATAACCAAGGTTATTGTACCGTGACCGCGAATTCGAAACAGCAGCACGGAGCGCCGGCGGGGATAACGTATGCTGAGTGGAGACCCGAACCGGGCAAGAAAAACCCGGCGGGAAAAGCCGATGAACCCGGATTCGCCACGCATCCTGATCCTCTCGCCCCGGCAGGCAAGCCCCGCGACAAGCGGCGCGAAGCTGAGGGAACTGCACCTGGCGCGGGCGCTGGGCAACTGGGGCGAGCTGTACCTGGCGGGATATGCGGATACGGCCGCCGAAGCAGCCCGGGCGGCCGACCTGGCGTTTTGCCGGGATTACCGTTACGTGCCGAAACCGAAGGCGTACCGGCCGGAGCAAGTGCTAAGCGGGCTGGTGACGAAGTGGCCGCTGCCGATTCTGAATTACACCTCGGAAGCGCTGGTGAAAGCGGCGGAAGACCTTGCGCCCGAGGCGGGCTTCGACCTGATACAGCTAGAGAGCATTCACATGGTGCGATGCGCGGCGGCGTTGCGGTCCCGGGGCATGCGGACGCCAGTGGTCTGGAACTGGCACAACATCGAATCCGAACTGATGCGGCGGTACGCGGAGGGGGCCGATTCGATCGCACGGCGCGCCTATGCGCGTCTAACCGCGCGCAAGATGCGGCGGATCGAGCAAGAGATTTGGCGCGATGCACTGGGCCATGTGGTGTGCAGC
>CAZXBZ010000212.1:0-6599 GCA_964639135.1 uncultured Solibacteraceae bacterium
TCCTTTCGAAAACCACTGGTATCCAGTACCACGATTACAAGATCAATATCGTGGATACTCCGGGGCATAGCGATTTCGGCGGGGAAGTGGAGCGCGCCCTGAAAATCGTGGACGGCGTGATCCTGCTGGTGGATTCGAGTGAAGGGCCGCTGCCGCAAACCCGCTATGTGCTCTCGAAAGCGCTTGAGGCCCGGCTGCCCCAGATTGTCGTCGTGAACAAAATCGATCGCCCCGATGCCCGCATCGACGAAGTGCTCAACGAGATTTACGACCTCTTCATAGACCTCGGTGCCACCGAGGAGCAATTGGAATTTCCCGTGATTTACGCCGTCGGCCGCGCCGGCATCGCGAACCGCGAGCGCGACGGCGAATCGAAAGACCTCCAGCCTCTTTTTGAGCAGATCATCGAGACCATCCCCGCCCCCACCGGAGACCCCGCCGCCGCCCTGCGCGTGCTTGTCGCCAACCTCGATTACAGCGACTACCTCGGCAGGATGGCGATCGGCCGCGTCTTCTCGGGGACGCTGCGCCACGGCGATGAAGTCGCCATCGCCAAGCTTGGCGGCGGTTTTGAGAAAACCCGCATCACCAAGATGTATTCCTTCGAGGGATTGGAGCGCATCGACGAAAGTCTCGGCCTCACTGGCGATATCCTCGCCATCGCGGGAGTGGAAGGAATCCAGATCGGCGAAACCATCACCTCGGCCACGGACCCCGCGCCGCTACCGCGCATTCAGATCGATGAACCCACCATCGCAATGACGTTCAGCGTCAATAACTCGCCCTTCGCCGGGCGCGAGGGTACGTATGTCACCTCACGAAAAATCCGTGAAAGGCTTGATAAGGAACTGCTTACGAACGTCTCCATCCGCGTGGAAGAGACCGGCAGCCCCGATAGCTTCAAGGTGCTCGGCCGCGGCGAATTGCAACTCGCCATTCTTATCGAATCCATGCGGCGGGAAGGTTACGAACTGCAGGCGGGCAAGCCGGAGATCGTCACTAAGCTGGAAAACGAAGTCCGCAAGGAACCGATCGAGATGCTCTTGATTGACCTGCCCGACGCCTACGTCGGGACGATCATCGAGAAGATGGGGCAGCGCAAGGGCAAGATGTCCAAGATGCTCGGTAACGGCTCGGGCCGCACCCGCCTCGAGTTTCTGGTGCCGTCTCGGGGATTGATCGGCTTGCGTAATGAGGTGCTTACCGATACGCGTGGCACGGCGATCATGAACTCCCTCTTCCACGGGTGGATCGAGTGGCAGGGTGAGATTCCGATCCGCCCGACCGGCTCCCTGGTGGCGGACCGCGCGGGGAAATCCACGGCCTATGCCATGTGGAATCTGCAGGAGCGCGGCGAGCTTTACATCGATCCGGGCACGGAAGTCTACGAAGGCATGATCGTGGGCGAGAACGCGCGCGACGCCGATCTCAATGTGAATATCGTGAAGGAAAAGAAACTCACGAATATGCGTGCTTCCTCGGCGGACGAAGCCATCCGCCTGGTGCCGCCGAAGCTTCTCAACCTGGAGCAGGCCATCGAATTCATTCGCGAAGACGAACTGGTTGAGATCACGCCGAAAGCGATCCGCCTGCGCAAGAAGATTCTCAAGGCCAATCAACGCTAATCCGCGTCTCCCGGCCGGGTCTCATGCCCCGGCGGGACACGGTCGCTATATACCTATATACGAATTACGAATAAAGATTTCGCGGTGTGTAACCCGCGCCCATTCGTGGGTCGTCGTTACACGATAACCATGAGTGTTTCACGCAGGAACTTTGTGACCACCGCGGCGGCTGGCGCCTGGACCGCGAAGAGCTATTCGGCGGTAATCGGTGCAAACGACCGTATCCGCATGGGAGTGATCGGCTGCGGCGGGCAGGCCCAGGGCCACATGAAGGACCTGGTCAAGATTCGCGACTCCTGGAACTTCGAGTTCACCGGCGTGTGCGATCTGTACGACAAACGCCTAAAGATTGCCCGGGATATCACCGGCGCGAAGACTTATCAGCGCCATCAGGATCTGCTCGCGGCGAGCGACATCGATTACGTGCTGATCGCCACGCCGGAACATCGCCATTTCGACGTCACCATGGACGCCATCCGGGCGGGGAAGCACATCTACCTCGAAAAGCCCATGACCAAGACCAGCGCGGAGGGCATCGAGCTGAACGATGCGCTCAAATCCGCGAACGTCAAATTGCAGGTCGGCGTGCAGGGCATGTCCGACCAGAGCTACATCACCGCGCGCAAGTACGTGGAAGACGGCACGCTTGGCGATGTCGTCATGGCGCAGATTGATTATTCCCGCAATTATACGCCGGAGAACGATTTCTGGGCCTACGATATCGATTCGGACGCCAGGCCCGGCGTGAACATCGACTGGGATTCGTGGCTGGGCTCCGCGCCGAAGCGTCCCTATGACGCGGACCGTTTCTTCCGCTGGCGCCGTTACTGGGATTATTCCAGCGGGATTTCAAGCGATCTTTTCGTGCATCGCGCCACGCGAATCATCAAGGCGCTCAATCTCGAATACCCGCAATATGCGGTGGGCGTCGGCGGCACGTATCACTTCCGCGACAGCAAAGCCGAAATCCCGGATACCTTCAATATCATGCTGGATTACCCGAACGGCCCCACCGTCAGCCTGGTTTCCTCCATGGCGAGCGGCGCACCCATCCGCCACATGATTCGCGGCACGAAGGCCACGCTTACCTTCACCAGGCAGGGCTTCGATATCGATCCCGAGCGCTACATGCGAAATTCGATGAAGCCCATTCATTACGAAAAAGTGGGAGCCGAGGATACCAACCTCCACCATCAGAACCTGATGAACGCCATTCGCAAGGGCGAAACGCTGAACTGCGATTCCGAACTTGGCTTGCGCGCCGTGGTGGCTTGCGAATTGGGAACTCTCAGCTTCCGTCAGCGGCGCTATATGCGCTGGGATCCGGCGAAAAAGAAACCCGCGGCCGGCTAATCGGCTGCCTCACGCCGGGATGACGGCGAGGCTCTCCGGAGCTTCACCCACGGGGATCATCGTAAAAAGCGGCGCCGTCTTGTTCCGCCGGCTCCGCACGGCGCTTAGCCGGATGACGGCCATATCCCCCGAAGTCCTGTTGAGAACCAGCGCGTATTGGTTGTCCGGTGTGATCGCGATGAAGCCCGGTGCCGCGCCCACCGGCACAATCGCCACCAGCTTTCCCGAATCGAGGTCGAGAATCGTTACATCGGACGATTCCCGGTTTGCCACCAGCAGATACGGCGGGCTGGCGCACGCCGCCATCGGGCCTGGACTCTTGCCCGCAAGCACCGCGCGATCCACTTCCGTGGTGTAGGGGTAAATCATCGCCACGCCGCCCGTCTCTCCGTCGGTCACGAAGAGTTGTCCTCCATCCGGTTTGAAGCAAAAGTAGCGAGCCTCCATGCCGACCGGCAGGTCCACCAGCGCTTGAGCGTCCGCCGTCCGAAAAACGGAGATGGAGCGCTCCGCGTGATTCGAGGCCAGCAATTGCCGTCCGTCCGACCGGAAGCGAACCATGCCGAAGGTCTCCTGGCCGCGCGGCAGCTTGGTCTCGGTGACGCCATCCGGATTCACAATCGCGACGCCCCCGCCCGAAAGAGAAGCGGCGAGCCGCGTCTCCCAATTCGCGACGTCGAAGGAGACAGGCGCGGTCGGTAAAGGGATGCGAACGTGGGGGAGGAACTCTCGTAATGGAATCCTTACGAGGCTGGGGGGCACGGCCGTCGAAACCCAGAGAGAAGGCTCCCTCGGATCGAACCGGGCGTCCACCAGAACCTTGCCCGCCCGGACCTGGCGCTTGTGGCGGCGCGTTGTCCAGTCGTATTCGAAGATGGTGCCTGCCTCCGCGCTCACGCCATGGAGCGTCCGTGTATCCGTCTGGTACAGAACCTGGGAGATGGGCGCCGGAAAATGGATGGTGCCCGCCAGGGTGAATGCGGCAAGATCCACAAGAGCCACCGACGGGCTGCCCGCCTTAACGACGGCCGCGAACCCGGAAAAGGGCTGAGCCTTGCCCCGGCAGCCGGCGAGCGTGGCCGCGGCCGCGCCCAGCAGCGACCGTCGAGAGATGGCGTTGGCGGAAGAAAGATGCATGGGGCGTCTCGCCGGCCCCTTCCAGGCGTCGCGCGGCGTTCCTTCTTATTATCGCCGGACCTTGAGGCGAACATCCGGGTACAATGGAAGCGTGTCGGGGCGTGGCGCAGTCTGGTAGCGCACCTGCTTTGGGAGCAGGGGGTCGCGAGTTCGAATCCCGCCGCCCCGACCATTCCTCGGAGAATTCGAGTGCGCCGGGCGGTTGCCGCGGCGCGGGCCGCTCTGTTCGCCGAACGCCGAGGGGAGCCATAACCCCTCTGATAGACTGGAAGTTACCTTGACACCTCAACCGGAACAATGGCCCGCCGATCAGTTCGTCCAACAGCATCGTGACGATCTCATTCCGCTGACACCCAAGATCCGCTGGTTCTCCTTAAAGCCGCTCGCCGAGGAAGATATTGGCGCCAGTGTGCGGGAACCGTTTGAAAGCTTGCCGCCGGCGCTTGCCGAACAGCTTCCCCAGCTTCAACTGTTCCTCGTGCCGTACCTGCGCGGCTTGGGACGGCAAACGGATACCGTGGTTCTCGAGGCTCCCGAGCCCAAGAACCGTTCCGATTCCTTCCAGATCATCGGTCCCGATTGCGCGTCATTCTTGATCGCCACGGAAGACCTGTCGCACAACGCGTACCATTACAACCTCTTCAGCGCCATCGGCAGTCTCGCCTGGGATGTCGCTAAACCCGCGGTTCGTCAGTCCTGGGCGCGCTTGATCAAGGATGAACTCCATCGCGGCGTTCATGGGGAAATCGACGAGATTTCCTGGCAGCGGAAGAATGACCTGCTGGCGAAGCAGAGCCAGCCCGCGCGGGACAGCAAGCTCTTGAGGGCCTATCTGCGAGCCTCGTACATCGATACGATGACGCTCTTTCTGCATGGTATTTGCTGTGATATCGATGTCGAGCCCGGGCCCCGGCAGATCCCCGGCGTCGAGATCCGGCGCCGGCTGGAGGCGCTCCGGAGCTTTTATCCCCTTGCCGACGGTTTCGCGCTCTTTCCGGAGGAACTCGGCCGCCGAAAATCGGCGCGGGATGAGCGATGGCGCGGCGCGCCGGAAGAGCGCGGCGACGCGGCGGTTTCCACCAAGGATGTTTCGCGGCCCGAGCGCTCCGATGACCAGGAAATCGCGAAAGATAAATAGCGCCGCGGGCTCTTCTCCGTGGGTGGTGCTCCCGGAGAATCGGCGTCGTTCATACCCGATCGGGCAGGAATCATGAGTCAGCTTGTTCCCGTGGCCGTAGTGGGCGCGGGCAGTTTCGGCCAGAATCACTTGCGTGTCCTCACGGAGATCCCGGGCGCTACCCTGGCCGGCCTGTTCGATGCGGATCCCAAGCGGGCCGCCGAGATGGCGCTCCGCTTCCATTGCCCGGCCTTCTCGAGCCTTGATGAAATCCCAGAGGCGGCCCAAGCCGCGATCGTGGCCGTGCCGACGGTTTTCCATGCGGAAGTTGCGGGCGAGTTGCTCGCGCGCGGGGTGGACGTGCTGGTGGAGAAGCCCATCGCTTCTTCCGTCGGGGAAGCGGACGCCCTGATGGATCTTGCCGCCCGGCATGGCCGCATCCTCCAGGCCGGGCATCTCGAGCGTTACAACCCGGCTCTGTCGGCGCTGCGCAAGGAACTTACCCTCCCGCTGTTCTTTGAAATCCACCGCATGAGTCTGTTCACGCCGCGCAGTCTCGATATCGATGTAGTGCTCGATCTTATGATCCACGATCTCGATATCGTGCTCTCCGCCGTGGGAGAGCTTCCCGTGGAGATCCGCGCCTCGGGCATCCAGATCCTCTCCGATAAGGTGGATATCGCCAATGTGCGTCTCGCTTTCGCGGGGGGGTGTGTTGCGAATCTTACCGCCAGCCGCGTCTCCACGGATAAAGTGCGCAAGCTGCGGCTTTTCCAGCCCCACCAATACTTTTCGGTGGATTACACGCGCCAGGAGGGGGTGATTTTCGAGGTGGATCGCACGGACCGGCGTATCGGCTTTCGAAAACTCGACGTCCAACCTGGTGAGCCCCTCCGGCTGGAGGTGGAAGACTTCATTGGCTGTGTGCGGGAGCGAAGGACGCCGCTGGTGGATGGCGCCGCGGCCCGCCGCGCTTTGATGGTTGCCCATGAGATCCTTGATAAGATCAAGGAACACGGACACTTGGTGGAACAGCGCATCGCCTCGTTTGAAGCGCGGCGGGCGGCTGGGCCTGGCGAAACAGACCCCGCCTGAACACGGGAAGATTCGTTGAAAATCTTTTGTGGGCCGGTGGAAGTCCTTCTCGAATCCAAGCGCCTTATGGACCCGGAATGAGCCGTGAAAGAGCGCTTCTCGCGGGCTAACGAATGCTCTCGATCCAACTCGAAGAATCCTCGGCGCTGTCGCACCTGCTCAAGGAAGACAGCCCGGAGTCGGTGGCTCGCCGCCGTTGGGGGCTCGTCGCCTCGGGGGCGATCCATGCCCTTGTTTTTCCCCTCCTCGGGATGATCACCAACGGGAGCCAG
>CAZXBZ010000213.1:0-6567 GCA_964639135.1 uncultured Solibacteraceae bacterium
CCCGTATTCGTCACACCCGTCGTGGCGCTGGCGCCATCCACGGTGAAATAGTTGGATTCCGTGCGCTGGCCATTCACGCTCAACTCGCCGCTGGTGCCCGCGCCCTGCGATGGCACTACGTTCACGCCGGGGACCATGGTCATCAGCGACTGAAAGCTGCGCCCGCTCAATGGGATGTTGGCGACAAACTGGCGGTCGATCAGCGTGCTGATGCTGGCATCGATCGTGTTGACCGTGACGCCGCTTCCATCGACGGTCACTTCGTCGGAGAGGTTTCCAACGCGCAGGTCGATGTTGCGCGTCGTGCGCGCGCCGACGGTGATTTGCAGACCCGAGACAACGGTCCGGTCAAAGCCTTTGGCCGAGGCGGAGAGATCATAGGCTCCGGGATCGACAGCGGCGAAGTTGTACAGACCGGCGTCGTTCGAAGTACTGGAGAGGCGGGCCGAGGTGCTGACGTTGCGCAGTGTAATCGACGCGCCGCTCACGCTTGCACCGCTTGGGTCGCGCACGAAGCCGGAGAGTTCACCTTTCTGTGCCCACGCGCAGAGCGTGAGAACGAATAGCGACAGGAGAAGTCTAGTCATGAGGGCGGGTATTCCTTTCTGAAGTCCACGAACCGGTTATCCGAAGCAAGGCGTCCGGGAAGGTCAGTCGCCAACTGAGAGCGCCGTGGCCCCCCGCGAATTCGTGGTAAAAAACCTGATTGCCCTTGGCGAGCAAGACGTCGCGGAGGTGCCGCGTTGTGTCGAGAATCCCGCCAGGGTGACCGGGCATCGTCACTTCGGCGGAGCCGGCATCGAAATAGAAACGCACCGGCAGTCTGGGGCGCGCCAGTACCATGGCAGCCACATAGTCGGGTGCGGCGTCGGGGTCAAACTGGAAGGGCTTCCGGCTGTCGGGCGGCGGCGTCCACCAGAAAGAACCCGATTGCGAAATTACGTTGCCAAACGTGTCCGGCGACTGGATCGCCGCATAGACGGCCGCCAGACCGCCATAGCTCGACCCGCCGACAATGGTCCGGGCCGGGTCGCTCGGCGCATCGTAAGCATCTCGGAACCAGGGGAGCAGTTCTTCGCGAACGAAAGCCGCGAACGCGGGGTTGCACGGCAGCTCGGCCGGCCTCGCGCCGGGGGCGTTGCCGATGAAGAGTACGGCGAGCGGTGGAATGCGCCCGGCCGCCAGCAGATTGTCGAGAATCGCCGGAACCGGGACGGTCGAAGTATATTGATCGCCATCGAAAAGCACAAGCACCCCTCGCGGCTTGACGCCGCCAGGTGGCATATAGACCGAAATCGTGCGCTCATTGCCTAAGGCCTGGCTCTTCCAGATCCGGCTTTCCACCCGTCCGGCGGGTGTGCCCGGAGAGCGCTCCAGCCAGCGGAACGGCGCGGCGCCGGGCATCTCAACAACGGAAGAGGCTACTCGGGCCGGCGCGTCCGGATCTTCCGGCCATCGGCGCTGGTTGAACGGATCCAGGCGGACAGTGGCGAAGAAGGACTCGTTTTCGTCCGCGGTGTTCGTCATCGCGGCGGCGACAGGCGGCGGGTTGACAGCCAGTTGGTAGAGCAGACGGCTGCGCGCCGGGAGTTCCACCGTGGTGAACCATACGCCGGTATGGCCAATCTGCTCCATGTGGTAGAGGTCTTTGTCGATGCGGGAATACGGCGGAAGGTTTACGAGCACGCCCCGCGTGCGCTCATTTCCACGCCAGACAAAAGTGCAAAGCACCCGGTTTGGCGTCACCGCGGCGGGAGCCGGCTCCATCAGGGGCGTTCCGCGCTGTTCCACCATCCGCCAGAACGCCTCCACCGCGCCGGGCGCTCCATCAGCCAGAGCGCGCCGCAAACGCACGATTTCCACCCCTTCCCCGCGAGGAACGCTCCCCCTGACCCGCGCCTCCGCGGACACTGCTCCCAGATCCCTCAGGACGCACCCCGATGGCTCCCGTCCGTCGGGACCCGTGACCGTCACGGAGTAGCCGCCCCGCGCGGAGGCGACGAAATAGAACAGCGATACAGCATTGTTTAGCGCGGCGCGCTTGGCGATGGAGCCATCGGCCGCGGTGGCCACGGCCCGATAACCCCGTCCGGGGACAGTGATCTCGAATCTGGCGAGATCCTCTTCTTGCAAGAAAATTGTTGCGGAGCAGCGGGCGGCTCCCGTATCTTCCGATGCCGCCAGCTGCAATAATGGCAAAGCGGTTGCAATAAGAAAGAGAAGCAGACAGCGGGAAACCCGTAATCTATACGATGATATGCAAGTCATTTGCATGTAAAAAGTCAGACTAGCATATCGTGAATCCAAAATATAGGTCCAAATTGATCTGATATCGCATGCCGGTTTCTCCACTGCTGTTCTTCCCGCTTTTGGCGGCCTTCGCGGGCCTGGGGGACGTGCCTCGTGCGCTTGGTTTTCTGTGTCCGTGAAGCCGCGAAGGGGCCCTTTTGTCCGGATTTGTTTAGGCTTTTGTTGCAAGCTCGGAGATCATCCGGCTTCTCGTGGAGCTTCGAGGTTGCGCGGCGAGGCCGCTCCCGCCGGGCCGGCCCGCAAACAAAACAGAGACGGTCTCCCGTGGAGTGGCCCCCTAAAGTGGGACACGGAAGGATGTGAGAATCCGGGACAATTCTCGGGGAAGGAGGATTGAGGGAGCCGAGCCGATCATACCGAGATTGAGATATCCCCGATACTTGTGAGTTCTGTGTCTCAAGGGAAGGCGCGGTCTATCTGTAAGTTACTGATTTCTCGTTCAGTGAAATCTATTTCTAGTAGACTCGCGCGCCGCTCCTGAACTCCAGACGTCCCTGGGCCAGCGGGGTGCGGGGCTCCGCCCCCTTGGCGAGCGCCTTCATGAATGTCCGCGGAATCAGAATTCAATGCGCATGCACCGCTAGCACTTCAAAGCCTTGTGTCGTATATTCCACATGCTTCACTTTGAGGAGAGCTTCGAAATAGGGGATGCCTCCCTCCCTTACGGGAAGACGGCGCAGCACCTCCCGCAAGGAGGCCTCCGTGGTTACCAGGTTGGCCGCCGCCTCCGTGCCCGACATTTCCTGGCCGGATAGCAGCAGGATATTCCCGCCGCTCGGCGCTGGCAGAAAAGCTACCACGGCAAACCGGTCGATGGCCCCGCCGATCGCGGAGCTTGTGACCTCGAATTGGCCGGGCTCTCCGGCTTCCGGACGCTGGTTCTTGACGACGATCTCCCTGGACCGCTCATCATAGACAAAATGGAAATCGAGCTTGCTCTCGAGAAGATCCACCCAGGGTATCGCCCGCCGGGAACCGGTATAAATCACATTTCCCTTTTGCAGGACGCGAAGGTTGAGGTCCCTCGAATAGACGACCGTCGTTCGCGCGGGGTCGAGCACGCCGGATATCCACAGACGTCTCACGAGCATGACATCCGCCAGGGATGTATAACGCCGCTCCATCAGATACGCCAGCACTCGCTTCATCTCCAGCGAATGCGCGGGATTGTCCAACTCCATGCGGTAGCTTCGCGCCGTATATTCATCCAGAAGAATAGGCCGCCGCAGCATATCCTGGAGGGCGGAAAACGTACTATCGGCCACGACAACCGTCGTCTGGCTCCCAGCTGGCGCAAAAGCGCTCCAGAAACGGCGGAGCGTCTCGCCCTCGATCGTTGTTTTCGGAGGGCGAAACGCAAGCCAGATGCTCAAACCCGCAAGCAAGAGGCAGGCGGCCGTAAGCGCCGGGATTCGCCACTCGGCCCTGGGCACGGCCGCGGGCGGCGCGCCGGGCTCCAGAGGCTCGGCGGAAATTCTTGGCGAGAGTAGCGGGATATAGGAACCGCGCGGAATTTCGAGGATCGGATCCTCATTCGCCCCCTCTTCCTCGAAATACCGGGCCAGCCGCTTGCGAAGTTGCGACGCCTGCACCCGAACGAGGGTATCCTGGGCGGAATCATAGCCCTCGGAACGGCCGAAAACACGAACCCCGATCTCCTGCTCCCGGATTTCCTGGGCGCCGTCCACCCAGGCCCGGCGGCACAAATACTCCAGCATCTCCCGAAGTTTCGCCGACCTCTTCAGGTGAGCGGAATCGCAGACCCGCTCCAGGATGGCCCATCCCTCCTCCAATCGAGTTGGCGACGCTGCTGATTCGCTCACGTTGGAAGGCAGTTCTTTCGGCATCGCACGGAAGACAGGGAGTCCAGATTTCGCAATGTGAATAGTTTACCGGAATCGTTCTCGGTGAATTAGCGGTGAATTTACTTGTCCGGCCCTCGAAGACGCCGGATGATCCAAACATTGACCGGCTTAGCCGGCGGAAATGGGGCTACCTATGAAGTTTCTCGCGAAATTGGTTACTCTCGCGATCATCGCTGCCTGTTCTCTCGCGGCGCAACAAGTTACAGGCACGATAACCGGAATGGCCACGGACCCAAGCGGAGCCGTGCTTGCCGGAGTTCAAATTATCCTGAAAAATCTGCAAACAAACACTCCCCGTGAAGTAACAACCGACCCGGCTGGAACCTACTCCATCCCGTTCCTTCCCGCCGGAGCCTATTCTCTTTCGGCCACGGCCTCCGGCTTCCGAACCTTCCAGGTGGAGCGCATTATCCTGCAGGGCGGACAAACCGCGCGCGTGGATGTGGCCCTCCAGCTTGGCGACGTCACTCAAACCATCTCCGTCTCGGGAGATTCCGCGGTCCTGCAGACGGAGACCGCCTCGGTGGGCTCCGTGATCGACAGACGGAAGATTGTGGATCTTCCGCTGAACGGACGAAACTTCGTTCAGCTCGCGCAACTGGTCCCTGGTGTGAATCCGGGCACTCCGGGTTCTATCTCGGTACGCCGGGGCCGCGGCTCGATCGGCGAAACCTCCAGCCCGTTCGGCGGCACGGGGATGCAGGCGAACGGCGCGCGCGACACCAACAACCGTTTCTATCTCGACGGCGTGGAGTTCATGGATTATGACGCGTATTCCTATCCCTTCGCGCTATCCGTGGATTCCCTTGCTGAATTTCGAGTGGAGACCTCCACCGCCTCGGCCGAATATGGGGCTTCTCCAGGCGGTCAGGTTTCCATCCTCACGCGGAGCGGAACCAATCAGCTCCATGGAACCCTCTGGGAGTTCAACCGGAACGACGCCTTAACCCAGACCTATAACGCGATCGCGGAGACGGATGTAAAGTCGCCGCGGCTCAACCGGAACCAGTATGGCGCGAACGCCGGCGGCCCGATATTCCTCCCAAAATTCTACGATGGCCGCAACAAGACCTTCTTTTTCTTCAACTGGGAGAGCGGGCGGCGCGCTTCGGGAGCCGCGGCGTCCTACCGGCTGGTGCCCCCGGAGGCAATGCGTAAAGGTGACTTCAGCCAGCTTCGGGATTCTCGCACCGGGGATTTCTTCGCGCTGACGGATCCGTTTGGCGGCGTCTTCGCCAACAACCAGATCCCAACGGCGCGCCTCAGTCCGCAATCGGTGACGTTCCTCAAATACACCCCGGAGCCGAACACCGCGGCGGGTTCGCTCAATTTCATCAACACACCGATCAGCGCCGTGGCGACCCAGGACAACTACACCTACCGCCTCGACCACAACCTCACGCAAAACGACGCGCTGGCCTTCCGCTATGTCTGGAATTCGACGAATGAGAAAGGAACCCCCTATTGGGGGAACGATGTGCGGGATAACAACGCACCCACCCAGAATCTGGCGGGCACCTGGACGCGGATGATTAATTCCAGCATGGTGAATGAACTCCGCTTCGGCTGGAACGACATGACCGAAAATGAGGTCTTTGGCACCACGAATAAACCGCAATTCGACATCGCTGGCGAGATGAACCTGCCGCTCGTTTCAAGGCTGCCCATCGATTTCGGGCCACCGAGTATCTCGATCGACAGCGGAAGAGATGGCGGCTATAGCGTCTTCAACCTGCAGCGCCAGATCGGCCCGCGCGTCCGCGGCAATGCGGTCTACGATTTCAACGATATTTTTTCGATGCAGCGGAGCACGCATTTCGTGAAGATCGGCGTGGACTTCATCCATCGCAGCTTCACCTTCGAACAGGCGCGCGATCCCCGCGGAACCTTCCGCTTCGACGGCACCTACACCGGTTCGTCGCTCGGGGATTTCATGCTGGGTTACGTAAAATCCGCGGAGATCAATCCGGACCACACCAATACCGACCTGCGGGCTCTGTGGCAGAGCTACTTCGTGCAGGACGATTGGAAAGCGACTTCGAACCTCACCATCAACCTGGGGATGCGCTATGACTATCTCCAGCCGTTTTTCGACGCCAAGGGAAGAATGGTGAACATCGAGCAGGATGGCTTGTTTGTAACCAAACTCGTGACTCCGGAGACCGCGAAGTACCCGCGCATGGTGCGCGGCGATAAGAACAACTTCGGCCCTCGCGTGGGATTCGCCTGGAGGCCCGGCTTCGTGCGGGATGGTGTCGTTCGCGCGGGATACGGTATCTACTACAACCACATCCACCCGAACGCGCCTTTCGGAATGACCGAATCGTCGCAAGCAAAGGGCAGCTACCAGGTAACGGGGTCCGTCTCCGGCGCGCCGACGGTGTTTTTCAAT